>CASEHG010000427.1 GCA_949287565.1 uncultured Brachyspira sp. | reverse complement strand
CTTTTATTTTGGCATACTTGTACCATAATGTATAGTCTGTTTACTCCAATCATAACCTAAGAAATTATTCCAACTTCCATCTTTAGGATCAGATGCCACATTAGGAAGATATAAGTTTACAGGAGTACTATTTTCAGTATATCCATCAAATACCCCTCCTCGTTGTACGGTTATAGCAGAAGGATTATTTCCTAAATACTCCACATCTTTTAATGAAGTACAATCACCAAAAGTATAATGATACATATTAACTAATGTACCAGGCAAACTAATTTTTTCTAATGATTTACATTTAATAAATGCTGCCGGCCATATTCTAACTAACTTAGATGGCAAATTTACTTCCTTTAATGCATAACAATCACCAAATGAGTTATTTTTTATGTCTTTAATTGTTTCAGGAAGTACAGCCTTAGTTAAACTAGAACTGTTAAGAAATAAATTAGATTCTAATATTGTTAATTTTGTTTGGCTTAAATCAGCAACTTGTAAACTCAAACAGCTTTGAAAAGCTCCGCCTTTAATTTCTGTTATAGAATATGGAAAGTTGATTTCTCTTAAACTTGAACAATCCCTAAATGCATATTGACCTATAGTTGTTATGGTATTAGGCAATGTAACTTTATTTAAATTTCTATTTCCATTAAATGCATTATCTGCTAATTCTGTAATTGTTGTTCTGCTTAAATCAAGATGTACTCCGTCTTTTGTATATGCTGCTTTTTTGATTATAGTATTTATTGTTTCTAATGTTTTATTATTAGCAATGTTTTCTTTTGTATCTTCTAAAAATATTGCATAAGAACCTTTGTCTTCAAAATATTTCTGCATTTTAGCTTCTACATCAGCTTCAGTAGTATCTGCTTTTACAATGTAGTCAGTAACATTTTCAATAGGTGTTTCTATTGGATTATTTGCTGATGGATTTGTTGAAGAATTATTGCAAGAATATATAAACGCTATTAAACATATAAATATAATATTATTTATTATTTTTTTCATATTATTTACCTCCGATCAATACACTATAATCAAGCGTTTTTTAGTATATTAAATTTGAAATTACAAAAAATCAAGTAGGAATAAAAATTATTTTATCATTATTGTTCTTTATAATATGAAATCTTATGATTTATATAAGAAAATACTATATTTTAGGCACTTTAAATCTTAATCCTGCCAAAACTTCATGATAACCTTGTGCTTTTGTATCTATCAAATATCTATATCCAATATCTATTGACATATAAGGAAGTACATTAAATGCCATACCTCCGCTGAATCCAAAAACTAATGTACTTGAAGAATTTTGTAGTTTTACACCGTTTAATTCTTCAGGAATTCCAGTATTTATTCTGCTTCCTATAGAAATACCTAGATATATTGTGAAAGGTGAATATTGGGTAAGCAATGTTTGTTTATAAACTTCATCTGTTAATTTTTCCTTAGTTAATAAGAAATTAATATCAAAGTATACAGAGCCTAGTAATGTATGCATTTGTAAATCATCAGACATACTTACTAATTTTCTTCCTAAATACTCAAATTCAAATCTTACAGGAGATGATTTATTTATAGTAGGTATGCTGTATCCTAATGCAAAACCTCCTCCCATATAATTGAAATATCCTTTTTCCCCATTATCTTTTATATAAGCATCACTTCCATTATGGGCAAATGCAATTTTAGGTGTTATATACAAACCTTCTGGAATTATTGAAAATAGCTTTTGAGTGCTATGAAATAAAAATATAAACATAAATATTATTATATAATTTTTTTTCATTAGTCAACTCCTAGAAATTCAGCCTTACAGATGCTACAACATCATGACTTAATTGAGAACTTGTATTTAGAAGCAATCTGTACCCTAAATCAATACTAACTATTTCAGTTATATGGAATGCTAAACCACCTCCAAAACCATAAACAAATTGAGATTTATTATAATATTTACTTGTTTTAAATAGTCCATGATATTCAAAATTCTCACAAGTAACATATGTATCTAATTGTCCGCCTAATATAAATCCAGCATAAACAGACATAATAGGTCTTTTTCCGCCATTTAATTGGCTTCTTATAGAATTGGTATTATCATAATTTACGTATAAGAAATTATAATCATAATATGCACCTATTAAAAAAGTATGTGAATTTATAGTTTTTATATCTGTTTTATAAGCATTTCCAGGTAATGCATTTCTATATAAATATTCAAACTCTACTCTTACAGTACTATATTTATGGAATATGTCGAAGTTATAACCTATAGCTAATCCTCCGCCTACATACATGTTTAAAGTGTTTTTAGTATTGCCTTGCAGCTTTATTTTAGAATCACCTACATTAAATATAAATTTAGGTGCTAAATAAGCTCCTATATCCATAGACATAAGCATATTAGTGAAACATGCTGATAATATAGATATTAATAAAAATTTCCTTATCAAAAACTTCATAACATGATTTCCTTAAAAACATCAAAACAATATGCCTATAGCAAATCTTGGCAGCGGAACAATTCTTATTATACTTCTATAGGAAAAACCTATATCAAGTATAGATATATCAAAGAAAGGACGTATTCCGCTATTAACACCTAAACCTCTTGAAATATCTATTCTAAATCCCATCTCTCCGGATATATAAAAATCCCATATATTAGTATTTCTATTAGTATATGTTGATGTATCTTTTTGTAATTCTCTTCCTTGAGTTATAAATAATGTTGTTCCTACTTTAGGCATTAAGAAGAAACCTGAAGCTCTGTCTTTACCATTAAAATAAAATCTTCCTCCTATAGCAAGTCCAAGCCCATATACATTTCCATTATATTCAGCTGAAGTATTATTATAATATGTTTTCATAGCATAAAAACCTGCATCTACATTTATATCTATTTTTTCAGCTGCTCTAAAAGTATATGTAAGGTCTAATCCGAAATCACCTTGCAGTTTTAAATTACCGTTATCATTAGGAGGCATTAATAGGTTAAAAACAGAAGGAGCTATTAACATATAAAAAATTGTAGGTCCAAAGTTCATACCTATAGAATGTCTATGAGAACTTAAAGCATCATTTATATTATTTGTATTTACTGTAGTATTGTTATTATTTAAGTTTTTATCTACAACAATATTTGAAATATCATCAGCAAATATATTGTTAGCAAGTATAAATAAAAATAAAATTATTAATATATTCTTTTTCATTATTTATACCTCACTAAAATCTCAAACTGAAACCTATTCTAGGGAATAGAGAAAATCTTATTGCCGAAACATAATTAATCCAAGAAGGGAAAGAACTCCAAGAAGGAATACTAGCAGTCAAATCTACTAATCCGCCTCCAAAGAAATTTATACCTTCTCTCATATCTTCATATACTCCAGGAAGTCCTGAACGCACATAATATCCTATTTCAAATAATGATATATCTATATAAGGTTTTACAGGCCATTCTCTAGTAGGAAATAATTCTATACTCCAGCCAAGCTCATAAGAGATATACATTCCAGTATCAACTGTATGTCTTTTAGTTTTTAATCCTGTTACACCATTTTCTGTTTCTACATCTGATATTAATGCTTCTACACCAAATCTGAAAGTATTAAGAACCTGTCTATTTTTTCCGCCATAAAATGTTACTCCAAAAGTTACAGGAACAAATATTAATGATGTTTTTAATGTAGTATCGGAGCCTATCAATCCGCCTATATTTCCTAAATTACCAGTATTAACAGTAGAATCAATCAAGTCACCAGCTTTCTCTCTTGGTATAGTTAAACTAAATGACATAGCTTGAACACCAACTCCAATTTCTACACCTATTCTTGGATGAAGCAGTAATGTGTATGATATAGTTGGTACATACCAAAAACTTCCTTTTACATCTACAGCATCAAGGAATTTTTTATTTTCTCCCAAATCAAATCCTGCTAATCCGCTGAATGTTTCTAAATTATCAAATATAGTGCTAATCATAGGCGGAATCAATCCAGCATATCCTGGATTAAGATTTACGCTTATTATCTGTCTGCCTTTAATCCAGCTATAAGTATTTGTATCCGATTGCGTAGATAAAGGTATCCCATTAGCATATAGATTAATAAGTGATATATTAAATACTATGATAGCTGTAAGGATTTTTTTCATATTTTAACCTTGTTTCATATATTTTTGTTACGGATTAGGAATACTAGGTGTATTAGGACCATTAGGACCTATAGTTTCAGGATTTTTAAAATAATCTTTGTCGTTTAATTCATTAACTATCTCTTCTATTCTCTTTTTTTCTTCTTCTGTAACATCAGCATTGCCAACTATTTCATCAACATTAATATTATTAGGATCTTTACTATTTATTATTCCATTAATAGCTCCTAATGCATTTTCATCTCCTACTATACCCAATATTTCATCAACTGCTTGTTTACCTTCTTCTGTAACTTGAACAGTTCCTAAATTATCTCCAGCAGGTACTGTTATAAGATAGCCTCCTTTACCGTCATTATACACTCCGCCTACTCCTAATATAGGTTCTTCAAATGTATAATCACCTTTTCCATCAATTGTTAATTTATCTCCATTTACTGTAACACCTCCCCAATTGCCATTTTGCATTTTTCCTAAAAAGAAATCAGGACCTGGAGCTGTTATTGTAAGTTCTGTTTTTTTGCATGAAAATGATGCTATTAAAATAAAAATTATTAAGGCATATTTATAAAAATTCATTATATGTTCTCCTAAAATAAAAATTATAGTTTAATTATATAATTTTTATTTATAAAAACAACTAAAATAAATGCACTTATATAAACTCGGATATATATACATTAAAATTTAATATCAGAAATTATTAAAATATAGTTTTTTAGTGTATCTTTATTTGTTTTTATAATATGTTAATATGAAAAATATGTGTTATAAATATTTTTATTAATTGTATTATATAATGCTTGACAGAAAATTTGAATTGAAGTAAAATTCTTAAATACGCATTAAAGAAATTAAGGTAAATCTTTCGTCTTATGGATAAAAATACAGAGCATATCACTTGTCTAATTAATCATGAAGAGAGTTTCAAAAGGATTATTATAAACAGAAATTACAAAACAAAAAGATACTATATAGATTTTTTTGTTGCAGGATATAAATATAATAATGGCAAAGATGTTATAGATTTACTGCTTAAAAATGAGCCTATAAATTTGCTTCGTGATATAACAAATCCTTATGACAGATTTGCTATAGCTATTTATGATAGAAGTTTTGATTTCAGATTAGGCTATGTTCCAAGTGTTATATCACCTTTAATATCATATAAACTTGAAGATAAAAGAAATAAAGTATATGCAAGAATCAAAAATGTGAAATTAGATGCTACAGATGAATGTAAAATAGAAATAAGAGTATTTATAGATATAGCCAAGAAGAAGAAAAAAGCTATGTGATTTATAATATTGCATATAAAAAAATATATGATATTATATATTTATTATGAATAAAGTTTCAGTAAAAACAGAGATAGAATTTCAAAAAGTCAAAGATAATTACATAAAAGAACCATTTAAACACTGTATTTATGTACTAACAGGTAAGGAAAGACTTTTTAAAAAGGCATTCATAGCAGCTATGCATTCAAGTATGTTCCCAGATGAAGGCGATAGCGAAATGAATTACAGTGTATTTTATGATAAAAATGATGCTGTGGGCTTTATGCCATTAGAGGTGGCTGATACTCCGCCATTCGGCTCTAAATTAAGACTTATTGTAATTTATAAATATAATAACTTTCAGGAAGATTTTTTAGATTATTGTTCAAATCCGTCAAAAACATCTATTGTTATACTTGAAACAGAAAGTTCATTAGAAGAAGATCCTATATATAAATATTTTTCAAAAAAGAAAGATGCTAATAATATATATTTTATAGATTTTCCGCTTCCTGATGAAAAAGATTTTAGAGGCTTAATAAATGCTTATATTATTAAGCAGGGTAAAAAAATATCTTCTGAAGCTATAGAATATCTTATTAATAATATAAATTTGGATTATGATTCTCTTTATTCAGAACTAGCAAAAATATGCAGCTATAATGACAAAGAATATTTGAATGTTGAAGATATTGCAGATTTTACTTATGTATCTAAAAACAGGAATATATTTGATTTTTTAGATGCTGTTTTTGAAAGAAATAGAAAAAAATGCTTTAGTATAATGCATAGATTGGATCAGGATGCTTCAAGCTCTTTAACTTTGATGATGAATAATTTCTTGGCAATTTATTATATGAAAATATTTCCTCCTCAAACTACATTAGGAGAAATAAGTAAATTAACAAAAATACCAGAATTTATCTTAAAAAAGAAAAAAACTTCATTGAAACTGTTCTCATTAGAAGAGGTAGTTAATATAATATCAAAAATATCGTATTTAAACACTTTAAGTGTTACAACACCTGTAAATATATTTAAGGCTCATTTTGAATTATTCTTATTTACTATAACAAAATAATTTAATAATATATTCTAATTTTATAT
>CASEHG010000426.1 GCA_949287565.1 uncultured Brachyspira sp. | reverse complement strand
ATTAATAATACCAATTTACCTAAATGATTATTAGCTAAACAATATAAATCATTCAAATTTTTATAAAGGCGATACATAAACATCCCCGTTTCTTTAATAAATTTATTTTTAATGCCAATATCTTACTATAAAATAAATTTAGTGTCGAACATCTCCTTTAACTTACTATATTCACTAACTATTTTATTATTTTCTTTAAAATATTGATAAGTATCTATTTTTAAAATATCTAAATCCCCTGTTTTAGTACTAATATATTTATATTCATATTTATTTAAATATCTTTCTAGTAAAAACCTAGTTTTTAAATACTTATAATTTTTTATAGCATAATAAGTTTTAATAATAAAAAACGAAACAATTAAATAATTATTTAAAGAATACCAATAATTAAAAAATAAATAGAAAATAGAAAATATTATAGAAATTATAATATATAAATAGTAAGATACTTTATATGAAAATATTTTATTTAATAAGGAATTAATAATTATACTTCCATCTAGTGGTATTATAGGTAACATATTAAATAATAAAATACTCATATTATATTTATATAATAACTCTTTAGTAATTACATTTATTGGTACAAAATATATAATTATAAATAATATTAACTGAAATATTATACCACCACAAGCAATTAATAATTCTTTATTAAGTGGAGTATTAATATCTTTATCAACTTTAGTAATACCTCCGAAAGGATAAATTGTAATATCTATTATTTTATATTTAAACAATTTTATAAATAATATATGTCCCATTTCATGAAACACTACTATAATAAAAACTATTATTCCTAATTTTAAATACCCACATAAAAAAAGAAGTAATAAAAAATATAGTGTTAAAAAATTAACTTTGATAATCTTCATATTTTATAAAATCATTATCTTTTTTTATTACTAAATATAAATATTCATCTTTAGTTTCTCCGATGACTGTATTTGCTTCAATATAATCATACAAAGAAACAGAAACATTTTCTAAATTGCCATACCAAATATCTACACCATCTATTCCTTGAATAATAACAGTATTTCCATAGTTATCTTTTTCTCCAGAAAAAACTACTACTCCACTAGTAATATTATTAACTAAAGTATTTTTACTTACTAATAACTTTTCTCCATCATAATATTCACTTATATCTTTATACACCAAATTACCATTAAATACTGTTTGACTATTATCTTGCGTTGGTAATACTTCCCCAAATAAATCTTCATACCACCCCTTTATTTTAGTAAATGGTAATGATTCTGTAAAAACATATTCTTTATATAATAATAAATTTTTATCACTATAATTAGTAAATATTATACTAATTAAAAAGAATATTATAGCAATCATAAATTTAGTAATTAATTTATTAATATTTTTTTTATTTAAACTTATTTTTACTTTATTAAAACTTTTCTTCTTTTTTTTAAAATTATTTAAGTACTCATCCATATGATCACCTAAAAAATGATATGTACTTACCCTCTTTTTTATAACTAATATAAATAAATATACTATTTATTAATAATACATTTAATAAATTATAAATATCTATATAATTAAATAATAAATTACTTAAAATATAATATAGTAAAATT
>CASEHG010000425.1 GCA_949287565.1 uncultured Brachyspira sp. | reverse complement strand
TCTTTAATCAATAAAAACAATCACTAAAAAACCTCTGACAGCTAAAGCTATCAGAGGCTCACTATTTTGATTTATTAAATCTAATTAACTTCTAATTATTTATCCTGTAATACAGCGATACCTGGAAGTTCAATTCCTTTTATAATAAAATCAAAATAGTTCGCTAAAAAACCTCTGACAGCTAAAGCTATCAGAGGCTCACTATTTTGATTTATTAAATCTAATTAACTTCTAATTATTTATCCTGTAATACAGCGATACCTGGAAGTTCAATTCCTTCAAGGAACTCTAAAGAAGCTCCGCCGCCTGTAGATACGTGAGTCATCTTATCAGCAACACCAGATTTATTAACAGCAGATACACTGTCGCCTCCTCCGATTATACTTACAGCTCCGGAATTAGCGATGAATTTAGCTACTTCAAAAGTACCTTTAGCAAAATTAGGCATTTCAAATACACCTAATGGTCCATTCCAAACAACTGTTTTTGCATTTTTAAGTATTTCTTCAAGTTCTTTCAAAGTTTTAGGTCCAACATCCATACCCATCCAGCCAGCAGGTATAGCATTAGAATCTACTGTTTTGAAATTAGCATCATTATCAAATTTATCAGCTATAACATTATCAACAGGTAAATATAAAGTTTTATTTAATTCTTTAGCTTTATCCATAATTTCTTTAGCTGTAGCAATATAATCATCTTCGCATAAAGAAGTACCTATTTCTAATCCTTGTGCTTTGAAGAAAGTATAAGCCATACCGCCTACAACGATTAAAGTGTCTACTTTATTAAGTAAGTTTTTAAGTACAGAAATTTTAGAAGAAACTTTAGCTCCTCCTATTATAGCTACAAATGGACGAGCAGGGTTAGCAACAGCATCGCCTAAGTATTTAATTTCTTTTTCCATTAAGAAACCAGCAACAGCAGGCATACCAGCTTTAGCAGATACTATACCAGCAGTAGAAGCATGTGCTCTGTGAGCAGTACCAAAAGCATCATTAACATAAACGTCAGCTAAATCAGCTAATTGTTTAGAGAATGCTGCATCATTTTTCTCTTCTTCAGCATGATATCTTAAATTTTCTAATAATAATACATCACCAGCTTTTAATTCAGCAGCTTGTTTTTTTACTTCTTCACCTACACAGTCTTTAGCAAATTCAACTTTATTGTTAGGAAGTTTAGTTTTTAAATAATCATAAACAGGTTTTAAAGAGTATTTAGGATTTGCTTCGCCTTTTGGTCTTCCTAAATGGCTCATAAGTATTAAACAAGCACCTTGAGAAAGTATGTATTCAATAGTAGGCATAGCAGCATCTACTCTTGTAGTGTCTGTGATTTTAGAGCTTGTTTCTTTATCAAGAGGTACATTGAAATCAACTCTCATTATGACTTTTTTACCTTTAATGTCTATATCTTTTACTGATTTTTTCATTATGAACTCCTTATTATTGCTATGCTCGCCGTCGCCTAAAAGTATCTGCCAAACTTGTTTGGCAGATGGCTTTGGCTCGCTTTTTTTATTATTGCTATTATTAATAAAAATTTAAAGGGTGCTATAATGAAATATAACACCCTTTTATTATAGCTTAACAATTATAATTATTACTAATTATTATTTTTTGTTATACATATATAATAATAAATCAATTACTCTGTTAGAATAACCCCATTCATTATCATACCAAGAAACAATTTTGAAGAATCTTTTTTCATCTTTCAAGTTGTTTTGAGTAGTAGCTAGAGAGTCATATATAGAGCTTCTAGAGTCATGTATAAAGTCGCTAGATACTAATTCTTCATTACAATAACCTAAAATGTCTTTTAAGTAAGTTTCAGAAGCTTTTTTCATAAGTACATCGATTTCTTTAATAGAAGTTTCTTTTTCACTTCTGAAAGTTAAGTCTACAACAGATACGTCAGGAGTAGCAACTCTGAAACTCATACCTGTTAATTTACCTTTAGTAGCAGGTAAAACTTCACCAACAGCTTTAGCAGCACCAGTAGTAGAAGGGATAGTGTTACAAGCAGCAGCACGTCCGCCTCTCCAGTCTTTTTTAGAAGGTCCGTCTACTGTTTTTTGAGTAGCAGTATAAGAGTGAATAGTAGTCATAAGACCTGTTTCTATTCCGATACCTTCTTTAAGAAGTACATGTACTATAGGAGCTAAACAGTTAGTAGTACAAGAAGCATTTGATACTACATGATGATTAGCAGGATCATATTCTTCATGGTTTACACCATATACAAAAGTTCTTAAATCGCCTTTACCAGGAGCTGAAATGATAACTTTTTTAGCACCTGCAGCTATATGACCTTCAGCTTTTTCTTTTTCTGTGAAAAGACCAGTAGATTCTATTACATATTCAACACCTAAATCTTTCCAAGGAAGATCTTTTAATTCTTTAGTAGCACCTATACATTTAATTTTGTTGCCATTAACTACTAGTACATCTTCGCCTTCTGTTGTGATGTCAGCTTTCATTCTGCCATGAACAGAGTCATATTTTAATTGATAAGCAAAATACTTAGCATCAGTACTAACATCTACTACACCAACTACATCAATTTCTTTACCTAATAAACCGCGTTCTACCAATGCCTGAAAAACTAGACGTCCGATACGTCCAAAACCATTTATTGCTACTTTTACAGCCATAAATATACTCCTAAATTAAAATAATATCCTATACGCGAACATATAAAATTCACCTACTATGCTACCATAAATAAACGATTAAGTCAAGATTTTTTGTTTAATTTACCATTAAATATAAGAAGTTATTATATTATTTTTTTATTCATATAAGCATGATTAATTAGACAATAAAAAATGAAGCATTCTATTGAAAAAAAAAGCAAATTCATATAAAATAAACATAATATTTTAAAAAATTACTTTAATAATTAGGATTAATAAATATGGAATATGAAGCAGTCATAGGATTAGAAGTGCATGTTCAGCTTAATACTAAAACTAAAGCATTCTGTTCATGCCCAAACACTTTCGGTGCTCCTGCAAACACTCTTACTTGTCCAAGATGTCAGGCTCACCCTGGTACTTTGCCTATAGTTAATAAAGAAATGGTGCATAAAACTATTAAAGCAGGACTTGCTACTAACTGCACTATTCAAAAGAAAAGCAGATTCGCTAGAAAACATTATTTCTACCCAGATTTGCCTTCCTACTATCAGATTACTCAAATGGACGAACCAATCTGTACTGAAGGTCATCTTGATATTACTGTACTTAATGATGATGGTTCTTCTTACAATAAAAGCATAAGAATAAACAGAATACATATGGAAGAAGATGCTGGTAAACTTGTGCATGATGATACAGGAAGACCTTTAAGCTATGTAGACTTAAACCGTGCCGGATGCTGTTTGATAGAATGTGTAAGCGAGCCGGATATTTCTACTGGTGAAGAGGCTTATCAATATTTAACAGAACTTAAAAAAATCTTTAAATATATTGATGTTTCAGATTGTAACATGGAAGAAGGTTCTTTAAGATGCGATGCTAACGTTTCTATA
>CASEHG010000424.1 GCA_949287565.1 uncultured Brachyspira sp. | reverse complement strand
AATAGTATTAGCAGAGAACTTTCATCTGTTTGAAAATTGACAAAATATAGTTGTTTAGGTATATACTAAAAATTTTTAAGTTTGTCAACTATTCGCCTATACCCATTGGGTACGCTTCGCGGAGGCAACCCGCACCGTATTTCTTAATATTACAAATAGTCAACTGTAGGTGCGGATGATTACCCATTATTATACAAAAATTAATAAGTTATATTACAGATAAAACATATTTACCAATATTAGAGAATATTTGATATTATAAGAAATAATAATTTATATTCATAAAAAAGCAAAAATTGACAAATATAGTTGTTATAGTTGTTTAGATATATTATAATCATATAATGCATTTCTTATATGCACTATATGATTATCTATTTTTCTGTTATCCTATTTTATGTAATTTGAAATATTCTAATTCTGAATAAACGCTTTCTGTATTATTAGAAACTTCTCTTCCCAAAATAGCACTGTTATGTACTAGATCAGCATTTTCCTGAGTGATATTATTTAATTCATTCATGGCAAGTGCAATTTCTTTTACGCTTCCTTCTTCTTCTGAAACAGCATTATACAGATTAGTTAAAACTTCTGAAACTTCATTTGCTGAAGATTCTATATTTAAAAGTATTTCCAAAGAATGTTTAACAGATTCATCACCAGTTTCTATTTTGGAAACTGTATTTTCTATTATAGTAGTAATTTTTCCTGCAGCATCATTAACATTTTGAGCAAGCGAACGTATTTCTGTAGCAACAACTGCAAAACCTTTTCCCTGCTCCCCTGCCCTAGCCGCTTCTACAGCTGCATTTAATGCAAGTATATTTGTCTGAAATGCTATAGACTGTATGAGCTTTATTATATCCGATATTTCTTTACTAGACTCTGATATATCAATCATATTATTTGAAATTTGTGTTACAGCCTCAACTCCAAGCTTTGTAGAATCAGCTACTTTATTACTCATCTCTTTTACATCATTAGTATGCTTTGATGTTTCAGATATAGAAGAAAATAAATTTTCTATGGCACTGCTTACTTGTTCTATAGCTGCCGCCTGAGAAGATGTTCTATCCGATAAATTATCTATACCATTTGATATTTGACCGCTTGAATTATTAATAGAAGCCATATTCATTTTTATTTCTGATACTATAGATGATATTTTGTTTTGCATATCATTAACAGAATTAACCAAATGTCCTGACTCATCTTTCAAAGCTAAATCTTCTTTATTAAATACGCTATTAAAATTACCTTCCTTCATCAAATCTATAATCTTTATTGTATTCTTTAATGGCTTTACTATTTTATAAACTAAAAATCCTTCAAGGAACAAAAGAATGACCATCACAACAAATATCACAAGCATTAAAATCATAAATTGATTATTTAATTCGCTGGAATCTCCTTTGAATATTAATATCCATGGAGCATTATCCGTTTTTTGTACAGCATACCATTGATTGCCTACAATTTTCACTTCTCCTACATGCGATATGAGATTGCCTTTGAAAGAACTAAAAATAGGATCTGTAAATAAATTATTATTTTCCTCTAAAATATAATCGCTATTTTCATGAGTCATATATATTCCGTTAGGCGATACTATATAAAAACTTTCATCGAAATTTTCTTTTATATCTTTCATAATGCTATTCATATCAGCAAAGTCTATAGCAAATACTCCTTTTAATTTTCCATTTGTATATATAGCCTTGCTAAATGTAACTGTAAGTTCATTAACAGCAAAGTCTATATATGGATCGCTTATTGCAATATCATTTGTAGCTACGGCATCTTTATACCATGGTCTTGAAGTTTGATTATATGTACGCGGATATTCTTCTAAAGTATTTATATATATTCCGCCTTCTGAATATGGTACAGTATCACCAAAATACATATTTAAATAACCTGATCCTGTTTTTTGAACATTGGTTATAAAATTTCCGAATGTTTCTAAATCTGGATTAGCTTCTAAATTATTAACTATCAAATTGACTGTGTTTTTTATTTCCTTTACATATGCTTCTGTTTCGTTTTTTGAGTTTAGAGTTTGAAAGTATTTTTCCTTTAAGAATTTTGCTTTATATATTGGTTTGTATATAAATAATATTGCTAAAAATGCTGCAAAAAGAAATATAGAAAAAATACTCAAAAATTTGAACATTAATCCTCTTTTCATTAATTTCTCCACAATTTACTTTTAATTATATTTTTACAAAGTTAAATATAAAAAAAATTTTTAAAAATATTCTAAAAAACACAAAATTTTTTAGAAGAAAAATAAAAAAAATTTATTCTTTATGTAGTTTTGAAAAATCATATATGAAAATTAAATTTATTATTTTTTAACCGCACGTATAGTAAAGCTATAAATATAGTTTTATTATAATTTCAAATTTTATTATATTACAAATTTACTTAATCGTGCGTTGAGTAAAGCAAAAAATTTAAATAAAGCTTGGGCGGGTGCTAACAAATTCTAATTAAACTATAAAGATAATTAATGTTATAATTCAAAATGAAGCAATAAACTTTAAAGGGTGGGGTATGTAATTAATTTTTAAAACTTATTTTCATCTGCCCACCCTCTAGACTTATTACTTTAATTTGAAATTATAATATTTTATTTCTTTTTTTACTTTCTCTGTTATTTTTGCTGCCCACCCAAGTTGTATTTAAATTTGTAATTGCATTCACCGCACGCAGATCAAAGCTATATATACAGATTTATTTGAAATTCAAATCTTATTGTATTGTTAATTTGTTTACCGTGCGTATACTTTAACGATTATAAAAATTAATTGTTATAAATTAGTCAGCTTTATTTTAAAAGAGGTAAAACTATGCTTGAATATAAATGCGATAAATGCGGAACAGAATTAGGTTATAAAGGTTTATGCTTTAAATGTAAGGCAGAAGAAGAAAGAAATAAAACTCTTGCTTTAACTGATGATGAAATAAAAGAGATTATCAATAAATATGTAAAAGATTTAAAAGAAAAAAATGTTGATAAAGAATTATTAAATGGCATTTACATTTATGATTTAATTGCATATAGAAATATAGATTTAAAAGATATAGTCAAAAAAGCATTAGAGAAAAACATTTATTATCCTGAAGTATTTTATTATAAAGCCAGTGCAGAAATAAGAGATGAACTTATAAAAAGAATAAAAGCAACTAAAGATTATTCTGAAGGAGCTAATTTATTATCATGTTTAGCTATGCAGGGAGATGATGTTGCACTTGACTGTTTATACGATTTTGAAATGAATCCAAGAGAATGGAGAAAAAAACTTTATGTTGATCCTTCAGTTTATGCTGAATGTGCAGGATGGACTTTTGATAAAGATAAAAAAAGACAAATACTTAATTTTGATAAATGCTATTATTTAGATAAAGCTCAAAGCAAAGAAGAAAAAGAAAAAAGCCCTATTAAAATAGCTTCATTAAGAGATGAAAATTGTCCTGAATGCGGATGTAAAACTATAGATATAGCTATTATTGATGGAAGAGATAAAAGACTTAAATTTATAGGTGTTGATGGAATAATAAAAGCTTCATGCTGTCCTAATTGCGTAACATACAATATAACTTATTCTAAATATGATTTAAAAGGAGGAAGCGAGATACTTCCTTTCGATAAAGAGTCAGAAAACTATTATCCCTCTGAAGAAAATTATATAGAGGAAGAAGAATTAAATTCAATGCATAATAATAATTATGTACTTTCAAAAAATGAAGTTCCTTTGTTTTATGGCGCATTTGATGATACTTTAAATACTATAGGAGGATTTGCTAATTGGGTTCAGGACTGGGAATATATGAAAGGCCCAATCTGCGGAAAGAAAATGAAATACTTAATGCAGATTCATTGGCATACTATTGAATCTATGGCAGAAGGTACTTTATTTATAGAAATCTGTACTGATTGTAATATTACTGCAATGTTACATCAGCAAACTTGATTTTATTTATTACTGATTATATGTTTTTTTATATTCAGAATAGGATTATAAATATACATTAATTAATAATCGAATTTTTATAATAAAAAATTAAATATTAATCGTGCGTTGAGTAAAGCAAAAAATTTAAATAAAACTTGGGCGGGTGCTAACAAATCATAATTAAGCTATAAATATAATTAATATTAGAATTCAAAATAAAGCAATAAACTTTAAAGGGCGGGCTTTTAAATAAATTTGAAAAATTATTTTT
>CASEHG010000423.1 GCA_949287565.1 uncultured Brachyspira sp. | reverse complement strand
TGTTGAAGCTCTATAAGATTTATCAAGAAGTGATGCTCCATCATTGTCTTTAGTATTTACATCAGCACCATATTTTATTAATAAATTAAATATTTTTTTAGCATTTTCTAGTCTTTCTTCTTCTCCATAATGATCATAGCGAATATTATAATATAATACAGTGTTTCCATCATTATCTTTAGTATTTATATCGGCACCATTTTCTAATAAAAATTTAACCATTTCATAATTTCCGCTTACAGCAGCGTACATTAATACTGTAATACCGTATTCATCTCGAGCATTTAGATTTGCTCCTTTAGCTAAATATGATTTAACTTCTTCTATGTTATTATTTTCTACAGCTAAAAATAACGATTCATCTAAAGTCTGAGAATACAAAAGAATATTAAACAAGAATAATATAATAAATACTTTTTTCATATATACCCCTCTAATGCTTACTGCATATAGTTGGATTATATAATTATAATTGTTTTATGTCAATTAAAATAGATTTTATGAAATATAAAATTAATGAATTTGTTTTATTATTTTTTATGATGTTTATTATAATAAGAAATTTTTATTATAGGTTTTCTATTTCTTGTATACTTAAACCTGTTAGTTCGCTGATAAGATTTAAATCCATATCTCTAGCTTTCATATTTTTTGCCATAGATATTGCTTTATTTTTTTCGCCTTGTTCTATTCCTTCTTCCTTAGCTTTCTTTAAATCCAATTCTATACTTTTATCAAAGAAATATGCATCTACTTCGCGTTTTTTATATTTATCCATTACAGGAGTATTATTTATAAAAGTACGGCATTTCTTTTCAACTTCTTCAAATATAGTATTTTCTTTCATTAAAATAGACATATCTTCCCTCTTAAAAAATTTAATCCAAGAAATGAATTCTTTATGTATTTTATTTAAACTTTCTATTTCAGAAATATTTTTTAAATTTAATTTAGGTAATTCTAGGCACAGCCCACCTTCGGTGCAAAATGTAATTGACAATGATCTGTAAGAATTTTATTATTATTCAATTCTTTTAATATATAACAGCTATGTACTTTATCTTCATCTGTTAGTATAAAGTTTGTAATATTAATACTTACAGTTGGTTTTAATTCATCGTAAAAAGAACCTCTGTTTAAACTGCTGCTGTAATTATAAGCCCAATAATACAGAGTTCTTTTAATAAAATCTTCATTACCTCTAGCCTGAATCTCTATTAATACAGTTATGCCGCTTTCTGTGATAGCCTTGATATCAACTATAGATTCTTTTTCATCATAATTTTCTGCTATATTAAGGCGACTGCCCGCCTTCGGCGACGGATTTAAAATCTCAATTTTATTAAAAGTTTCAAAGTCTAAATCTTTAAATACAGAATTAATGAAATTTAATGCTATGTTTTCATTACCTTCATGTGAAAATAAATAGCGTATAAAATAGTCATTAATTCTATTTAGATTGTTTATTGTAACTGTTTCATTTAATATTTGCTTTAATTTTTCTAAATCTTTCATAATTTTATTATACTAAATTAACTATAAATGTAAAGCTAATGTTTTTAATCATAAATAACAAGCTATTTTTTAATAAGTTTATTATTAGTAAAATAATAAATTGTATTATCTAAAAAATTTCTTATCTAAATATTCTTTTGATAGCCTTAATACAAAAGGTCTTCCATGAGGACAGTTTGTAAGTATATTTTCTTCTTCAAGCAAATCAAGTAATGTCTGCATATCGCTGTTTGAAAGTTTATCTCCAGCCTTTGGAGAATATTTGCATGATATAGTAGAGCAGGTATGTTTTATAACTTTTTCTAAATTATTATTGTCGCCCTTTGAAATATATATATCCAAAATGTCTTTTATGATTTTTTCAATTTTTTGATTTCTAGGAATGTATATTGGTATATCTTCTATTATAATGCTATGTTTTGAATTAGCTTCAAATTTTATTCCTAATGATTCTATAGATTCTTTTGAGGCATTTAAAATATCAATTTCATAATCCCTGTACTCAATTTCACAAGGTATAAGGAGTTTTTCATATTCTATTTTTTTTGACATAAGAGTTTTGTATATTCTTTCATAATTAAGCCTTTCATAAGCGGCATGCTGATCTATTATATACATTTCTCCGCCGCGTTCAGCTACTATATATGAAGAAAATACCTGTCCTATGGCCCTTGTATACTCTCCAAATTCTATATTATTGTATGTAAAATTATTGTTATTTAAATTTATTTCTTTATTAATACTATTTTCTTCTATTATATACTCATTATTTTCTACATTTAAATCATCTTTATTATAACTATTATTTGAATAGTTTATATTGTCATATTTTATTTCATCTGCTGATTCGGTATTATAGTTTGAAGTATTATATGTATTGTAATTATTATTCTGCTGTATAGGAAAAGTAGGGGTAATATCCTTATCAATATCTACTTCTATATTAACAGAATCAAAATTGTTTCCAGAATTAATATTGTTTACTATAGTATTATACAGTATTCCTGAAATCTCTCTTTCATTTTTTATTCTAACTTCCTTTTTACTAGGGTGAACATTCACATCTATTTTACTGCTATCTATATTTATGTATAGGAAAAAGAAAGGATATCTCTCTTTAGGTATAGCATTTGAATATGCATTTTTTATGGCATAAGCAAGAACTCTATTCTCTATAGGGCGGTTGTTTAAGAATATAAAATTATTCTTTCTCATAGATTGGCTTATTTTAGAATTTGAAAATAAACCGTATATTGATACATCATCTTTTTCTATTTCAACCTCTATTAAATTTCTAAATACATTGCTGTCAGAGAGATAATTTTCTATTCTTTCTTTTAGAGTATCAACTTTTATATATGAACTTACAACCTTACCATTATTTTTAAGTTTCATAGATATTTTAGGCTGAACTAATGCTTCCATATCAAAAACTTCTTTAACTAAGAAAAACTCTCTTGAAATATGTTTTAAAAATTTATATCTAGCTGGAATATTAAAAAATAGATTTTTAGCTATGATTTTTGTCCCTTGTGAAGCAGCAGCAGGTTTATGTTCTATTATTTTACCGCCTTCTACTACTATTTTTCCTCCATTGCTTTCTTCTACGTTCTTTGAAACTATTTCTAAATTTGTAACATCTGATATAGAAGCCAAAGCCTCACCCCTGAAGCCAAGAGTATATATTGAGTCTAAATCTTCTATAGAATGTATTTTGCTTGTGGCATGATGTGTTATAGCTAGTGGAAGTTCATTAAATCTTATACCATTTCCGTCATCTTCTACTATCATAGATTTAATACCTGCTTCTTCCACAGAAACTTCTATATTTGAAGCCTCTGAATCTATTGCATTTTCTAATAATTCTTTGAGCATAGAAGCTGGTCTTTCTATAACTTCTCCTGCGGCTATGCGATTAGCTACTGATTGCGGTAATTTTATAATATTTTTAATCATATTTTTTATTCTATCATGAAATTTAATAAAAAGATATAAGTAAGTATATATAATAGGAGTATATGGTATATATGTAATTTTTTATGAAATTTTCATAATTATATACCATTGATGTGATTATTTTAATTACTTTATTAACTAAAACAAGCAGATAATATACTGTAGTCAGGTATTATAAAAAAAGATAAAGATTTAATTGAATTTAATAAAAAAATGTACTATACTAAAAGCAACACATCAATAAAAATGTGGAATTTAATAATTCTTTGGAGATTAAAAATGTCTAGAAAAATAGTAATAGCTAGTGCTTGCCGTACAGCAATAGGAAGTATGGGCGGATCTTTAAGTACAGTTCCAGCTGCAGAGTTGGGTGCAGTAGTAATAAAAGAGGCTTTGAATAGAGCTAAAGTTGCTCCTAATCAAGTTGATATGGTATATATGGGTTGTGTTATACAGGCTTCACAAGGTCAGAACGTTGCTCGTCAAAGTTCTATAAAAGCAGGATTACCAGTAGAAGTACCTGCTATGACAATAAATGTAGTTTGCGGTTCAGGACTTGATGCAGTAAATATAGCTGCTAATATGATAGCTGCAGGAAATGCTGACATAGTAGTAGCAGGCGGTACTGAAAATATGTCATTAGCTCCTTATGCTCTTAAAAAAGCTCGTTATGGTTACAGACTTGGTAATGATACAGTAATAGATACTATGGTTAATGATGCTTTAACAGATGCATTCAATAATTACCATATGGGGATTACAGCAGAAAACGTTTGTGATGATTGGAAACTTACTCGTGAAGAATTAGATGCATTTGCTGCTAATTCTCAGCAAAAAGCAATTAAAGCTCAGGAATCTGGTGCTTTCAAAAAAGAAATAGTACCTGTAACTATCAAAACTAAAAAAGGCGATATAGTATTTGATAAAGATGAAGGTCCTAGAGCTGGAACTACAGTAGAAAGCTTGGCTAAATTAAAACCAGCATTCAAACCAGATGGCGGAAGAGTTACAGCAGGTAATTCTTCTAGTATTAATGACGGAGCTGCTGCAGTAGTAGTAATGAGCGAAGAAAAAGCTAAAGAATTAGGTATTAAACCTATGGCTACTTGGATTGCTGGTGGTTTAGGTGGTGTTGAACCTAGAATTATGGGTATCGGACCAGTTGCAGCTACTAAAAAATTAATGGCTAAAACAGGATTAACTATTAAAGATTTCGATATCATTGAATCTAATGAAGCTTTCGCAGCTCAATCAGTTGCAGTTGGTAAAGAATTAGGTATCGATGTAGAAAAACAACTTAACCCTAATGGCGGTGCTATAGCTTTAGGACACCCAGTAGGTGCTTCTGGATGTAGAATCCTTGTTACTTTACTTCATGAAATGGAAGCTAAAAATGCTAAGAGAGGACTTGCTACTCTTTGTATTGGCGGCGGTATGGGTTGTGCTACTATAGTAGAAAGAGAATAGTATTTTTTTATTTAATAATATAGATAGTGTTTAAGTCTGATTTATTTAATGAAATAACTTTTATAAAGAGAAGGTTATTAAATACTAGCCTTTGTAGCATGATTTTTTAATACAAAGGCTAGTATATAAATATGAAATTATGGCTCATAATAATAATTTTATTGTGGTAAGGAGAAAAAAATGGAATTCATTAAGTATGAAGAAAAAGGTATGATTGGTATTATAACCATAAGCAGAGAAAAAGCTCTTAATGCCCTTAATTCTCAGGTTTTAGATGAAATTGAAAAAACTTTTGATGCTGTAGATGTTAATAATATAAGATGTTTAATATTAACAGGTGCAGGTGAGAAATCTTTTGTTGCAGGTGCTGATATATCTCAAATGAGTACATCAAGCAAAGCAGAAGGAGAGGCTTTCGGTAAGAAAGGAAATGATGTATTCAGAAAAATAGAAACTTTCCCTATTCCTGTAATAGCAGCTATTAATGGATTCGCTTTAGGCGGCGGATGTGAAATTGCTATGAGCTGCGATATTCGTATTTGTTCTGACAATGCTATATTTGGTCAGCCTGAAGTTGGACTAGGAATTACTCCTGGTTTTGGAGGTACTCAAAGACTTCCAAGAATAGTTGGTGTTGGTATGGCTAAACAGATTATATATTCAGCTAAAAATATTAAAGCTGATGAGGCTTTAAGAATAGGTCTTGTTAATGCTGTTTATCCTCAAGCAGAACTTATGGGTGCTGCTGAAAAATTAGCTAATTCTATAGCTGCTGCTGCTCCTATAGCTGTACGTAATTGTAAAAAAGCTATCAATGAAGGCTTACAAGTTGATATGGATAAAGCTATTGTTATAGAAGAAAAATTATTCGGAGATTGTTTTGAAACTGAGGATCAAAAAGAAGGTATGAAAGCTTTCTTAGAAAAAAGAAAAGTTGAAAAATTTGTTAATAAGTAATAAAATATTTAAAACTATAAACTAGTTATTAATATAATACTAGTTTATAGATAGTAATAATAATAAATTTTAAGGAGTTATAAAATGAAAGTAGGTGTAATTGGTGCAGGTGCTATGGGTTCTGGTATAGCACAAGCTTTTGCTCAAACAGAAGGTTATGAAGTTTATTTATGCGATATAAAAGAAGAATTCGCTGCAGGCGGTAAAGAAAAAATCGCTAAAGGTTTTGCAGGAAGAGTAGCTAAAGGTAAAATGCAGCAAGCTGATGCTGATAAAATTTTAGCTAAAATTACTACTGGTTTAAAAGAGATTTGTAAAGATGCAGATTTAATTATTGAAGCTGCTTTTGAAAATTTAGAAGTTAAAAAAACAACATTCTCTGAATTACATAAAATTTGTAAACCTGAGTGTATTTTCTCTTCTAATACTTCTTCTCTTTCTATTACAGAAATAAGTGCTGGAATAGGCAGACCAGTTGTAGGTATGCACTTCTTTAACCCAGCTCCTGTTATGAAATTGGTTGAAGTTATTTCAGGTCTTAATACTCCTAGAGATATCGTTGAAAAAATCATTAAAATATCTGAAGAAATAGGAAAAACTCCTGTAGAAGTTAAAGAAACAGCTGGTTTCGTAGTTAACCGTATACTTGTTCCTATGATCAATGAAGCTATTGACCTATATGCTATGGGTATCGCTTCAGCTGAAGGTATTGACAATGCTATGAAATTAGGTGCTAATCACCCAATGGGACCTTTAGCTTTAGGTGACTTAATTGGACTTGATATAGTTCTTGCTATTATGGAAGTTCTTCAAAAAGAAACAGGTGATCCTAAATACAGACCTAGTGCTTTACTTAGAAAAATGGTTAGAGGCGGATTACTAGGACAGAAAACTGGAAAAGGTTTCTACGATTATACTAAGAAATAATATTATTTTTACTCATTTATATCAAAGATGCGGGTAAGATATGCAAATTATCTTCCCGTATTTTTTTATTTTGATTTTTCTATAAAATATTATAGAAGAAATTGAAAATTGTATTTATCTTATTAGG
>CASEHG010000422.1 GCA_949287565.1 uncultured Brachyspira sp. | reverse complement strand
TTTATTTATGTTGATTAACTATATATTAACTATTATAATATTAAAAATGATATAAAGTAATATATAATATACTTTTGCTTTGACAAAGTTTTTTATTTTATGTATAATTGATAAAAAGTTGAGAATTATGAATCAGGAAGTTAAAAGTTACATACATGATAAATTAAAACGTATTCCGGATAAGTCCGGAGTATATTTTATGAAGGACTCCAAATCCGAAATAATTTATATAGGTAAAGCAAAATCTCTAAAGAAAAGAGTTTCATCATATTTTAATAATTCTAATAAAGATGCTAAAACTACAGCATTAGTTGAGCATATAAGAGATATTGAATATATACTTACAGAAAATGAAGTTGAGGCTTTGATATTAGAAGCTGAGATGATAAGAAAGCATAAGCCTCATTATAATATACTTCTTAAAGATCAGAAATCATTTCCATTTATAGCCATCACAAATGAGCATTTTCCAAGAGTTATAAAGGCTAGAAATGTAATAGATAAAGATAATGCCAGAAAATATAAAAAGTATTATGGACCTTATGTTGCTGCTGAAAGGGCGGACAATATAGTAAAGTTTATAATTGATAATTTCAAATTAAGAAGATGTAAATATGATTTTCCTCTTAAAAGACCTATAAGACCATGCCTTTATCATCATATAGGAAAATGTACCGCTCCTTGTGCCGATTTAATCACTGAAGAAGATTATGATAAAACTATAGATGATGCTGTAATGGTGCTTGAGGGCAATGTTGATGAATTGGTGGCTAGATTAAAACAAGAGATG
This sequence comes from uncultured Brachyspira sp., assembly GCA_949287565.1. Taxonomy (GTDB): domain Bacteria; phylum Spirochaetota; class Brachyspiria; order Brachyspirales; family Brachyspiraceae; genus Brachyspira. The sequence goes on along the minus strand of CASEHG010000422.1, from coordinate 2,360 downwards.
TTTGTTCATGCTGAAAAGTTGGAGTTTGAAGCAGCTAAAGATTTGAGAGATAAAATTGACTTGCTTAAATATATAACAGTAGAGCAGAGTATTTATATTCCTGAAAGCGATGATATTGATATAATAGGAGCTTATGGAGAGAATGGCAATTATACTATAGTGATTTTATCTGTTAAAGGAGGTAAACTTGCAGACAGAAAAACTTTCAGTATGCAGTCTCCTAATGATGAAGATTATTATAATGAAAATGGTATTTCAAAATATTCAGAAATACTCTCGGCATTCTTTACTCAATATTATACTCATGCCAATTTGATACCAGCTTCTATATCTACAGATTTCCCTCTTAATGATGTTGATATAATAAAGGATTATTTAAAGCAGGTTTCGGGAAGAGATGTTGATATAAGATTAGATAAAAGCAGAAAAGGTTTAATGGCAATAGCAAATGAAAATGCCAAACATTTATTCAAAGAAAAAGCATTGATTAGAGAAGTACCTTTAGGAATAACAAGACTTCAGGAAATATTCAAATTGAAAAAAGCTCCAAGCATAATAGAGTCTTTCGATATAGCACATATTCAGGGAAGCTATACTATGGCTGGTATGGTTAGATTCGTTAATGGAGTTTCTGACAATAAAAATTATAGAATATTTAATATGAAAACAGTTACAGGTATAGATGATTTCGCTTCAATAAAAGAGGCAGTTTACAGAAGATACAAAAGATTAAGAGATGAAAACCTTACTTTTCCAGACTTAATACTTATAGACGGAGGTAAAGGACAGCTTAATTCAGCTATAGAGGCATTGAAGGAACTTGATATAAAAGGTCAGCCTATAATGGCATTAGCTAAAAAGTTTGAGGAGATATATTTACCTAATAGAAATGAACCTGTACAGCTTAGCGATAATGAGCCTGCAAGATTATTTTTACAGAAGGTAAGAGATGAAACTCACAGATGGGTTAATAGCAGTCATGGTAAGAAAAGAAGCAGAGAGATGGTCAGAAGCGAACTTGAAAGCATAGAGGGAATAGGTAAGAAAACTATAGAGAAATTATATTCTCATTTTATAAATATAGACAATATAAAAAATGCATCATTTGAAAGCATTAGAAATATACCCGGAATAAGTTATAAAGCAGCAAATAATATATATGATCATTTTCATAAATAATCTATTTATTATTAAATTATCTTGATATCATCTTCCATACTATGGCCATATCATTTATAGCATAATCAAGAAAATCTTTAAATCCGCAAAACTCTCCGCTTTCATCTATATACATATTGTTTTCCATTCTCTTGCATCCGCAGCTGCATACTCTTTGATATTTACAAGAACGGCATAATGCATGACTATCATCATTGATTCTGTTTGATTTTTCATTTATAAAGTCTTTTGCTTTACTGCTTGAATAAAGATTAATTAAATCATCTTCAGCTATATTTCCTATTTTATAATCATCTAAACAATAAAAGTCGCAAGGAAAAACATCTCCATTACTTTCTATTATTATTTGATTTGTGCATTTGCCGTTTATACCGCAAGTCATAGGAGGATAGCCGCCGAAAAATAATGGAATTATATTGTCAAAGAACTGTATACTATAATAATTGTTATTAAAAAAATCTTCTTTCCATAATAAAAATATTTCTTTATAAAAGTATGAAAACTCTTTTGGTTTTATAGAGTATTCTGTACTAGGTGAATTCATTTCAGATAGGCAAGGTATGAACTGTGTATATTTAATATTCAGCTTCTTTATTTTTTTGTATATGTCTTTAGGATATTTTGATAATTCAGATGTTAGCACTGTAAGTATATTGTATTCTACATTAAATGCATCGAATAATTTTTTAGTTTCTAATACTCTGTTGTAAGTATCATTATTACTTTTATCTGCTCTGTAATCATCATGTATATCTTTTATTATGTCAAAAGAAAGCCCTACCAAAAAATTATTTTCTTTGAATAATTGGCACCATTTATCATCTATCAATAGTCCGTTAGTTTGTATGCTGTAATTTATATTGATATTCTTTTTATTGCTGATATTCACATAATCTATAAACGATTTAAAATATTCAAAACCGGCTACTGTAGGCTCTCCGCCCTGAAATGAAAACAATGCATTTTTATCAGCATTTTGAAGAACTTTATCTATTATGGCTTTCATCACTTTTTCAGTCATAATGCCGTTATTTTCTATTTTTCTATTTTTAGCTTCATCTATATAAAAGCAGTATTTACAATTTATATTGCATAAAGATGATGATGGTTTGATTAAAACTGATACATTATTCATAGATTTTATCTTAATACATAATTTTATAAATTTCAATATTTAATAA
>CASEHG010000421.1 GCA_949287565.1 uncultured Brachyspira sp. | reverse complement strand
GCCTCAGCTTCAGCCTCTGCAGGTCTGCTTATAGGGTGATAATGTGCAGAAGTTTTGCCTTCTTCAACAAATTTCTTCTTTAAATATTCTACTACATAATGGTTTTCAGCATGAAAAGCAGAAACTCCATTAATCTCTTTCCTCTTTTTTAATACTCTCACAACATTATCATCTTCTATTTTATAATTATAAGTTAAATATAATTTTGTACTTTGCAAACCTTCTTCTTCTGCTAATAATTCAAGACCTTTAAGCACATCTTCATCAACATGCTGTAAAACTCCATGGAAACTATAATCAATAACAGCCTTATTATCTGCAAGAGTATGATAGTATTTTAATTGATGAAACACATCACAGTCTTTAGGTCCGAATCCCATATGATCAACTATAGTAGTAGTACCGCCGCATGCTGCCGCAATAGTTCCAGTGTAAAAATCATCAACAGCACGCCCAATTCCTACATCTATATCCATATGAGTATGGACATCAATTCCGCCTGGCATTACATATTTGCCTGAAGCATCAATTATTTCTGCTCCGTCGCATTTTAAATCAGCACCTATTTGAGAAATTTTTTCATCTTCTATTAATACATCAGCTTTATAAGTTTCTGAAGCATTAACTATAGTACCATTTTTTATAATAATCTTTTTCATTTTATAATCCTATATTTATTTGTTTATTAAAATAATTACTAAATTTATATGAATTAAATAAAGCATATGCAAGAAAAATTCAATATACTTATAATTTTTTTATTTATCTATAAAAACTTGTCAGATATTCATAAGTCTTTTATTTCTTCTATACTTAAACCTGTAATTCTGCTTATAACATCAATATTCATATTTTCTTTTTTCATTTCTTTAGCTATATTTATTTGGCTTTCCTTATAACCTTTCTCTATACCTTGCTGAATACCTATTTCTATACCTTCTTTTTTTCCTTCTGCCCTCTCATACTGAAGCATAGCAGCCTGTCCGTAAAGAAAAGTATCTCTTTCATTATAGGCAGACATCTCTTTTTCATCAGCTACAAATCTTTTATATTTATCTATTACTTTAGTCATAATATTATTGCCTCCTATAAGTTTATTAATATCTTTTTCTAAATCTTTAGTAGTAAAAAAATCAATCCAAGATAAAAGTTTATTTTTATTATAATCATCTATACTAGCATTTTTTAATATTTCTGCAAATCTCTTAATCTCTATAAAATGTATCTGAAAATCATCTAATTTAAGGCTAGGATTATTAATATCTGATAATTGAAGACATTTATGCTCTTTTTTTATATCAGTTTCACTTCCTATGTTTAAATTAAAATTTAAAAAACTAATGCTAATCATTTGACTTATATTAATATAGTTTTCATTCTCTTTTAATTCAGAAGCTATATTTTTAGCTATATAATATAATATTCTTTTTATAAAATTGTTATTTCCTACTAACTGTATTTCAATAAGTATCTTTTTGCCGTCTTTAGTTTTTGCTTTAACATCAAGAATAGACTCTTTTAAATTCTCATTTTCAGCTAGATTATAAGGATTAATAATTTCAAGATTGCTCACAGATTCAAAACCGACATCATTCAAAACAGCATTAACAATATTTTCTAATATATCCTCATCGCCCTCAGTACCAATTAGATATCGTACAAATAAATCATTGAGTCTGTTAATTTCTTTCATAGCTTAATTATACTAAAAACATTTTAATTTGTCAAAATAAGATTAAATACCTTTATAAACAGATAAAAGTGAAGGAAGAATTTCTTCAGGCTCAAGTTTTTTTAAGCAGTCAATAGTTTTGCAGCCTCTTTTCATATACTCACAATGAAAACTTTTTAATGCAGTGCAGTATTTTTTTCTTGCCTCTATATTTATAGCTTTATCCCCTCTAGCTCCATAAATCAAAGGCAAAGTATCTCCGAATATACCTATAGAATATATATCACATGCATTAGCTATATGCAAAGGGGCACTATCTCCACCAATCAATGCATAAGAATGTTTTATTATTGATATAAGCTCTCTGATACTCAATTTATTAGTAAAATCATCAGCTATTATATTGCCTAATCTTTTTTTCATCTCATCAGAAAAATCTAGATCATCTTTAGCACCTATCAATATTATAGGAACTTGTTTTTCTTTATAAAACATCTCTATAAGTTTTGAAAAATTATCTATACCATACCTTTTACTTATTCTAGTAGCTCCGCCATGAACAAGCAAAGCATTTTTATAATCTTTCATTTTATTAATACCAAATTCTTTTTCTTTTTCATTCAAAAATATTTCTGTATTTACTCCGTCCATTTCTATATTCATAGGTTTTAATATGGAAAGTATTGTATCTACTATATGTCTTTTATGTTTTTTCCAAGAAGTTTTTTTATTAAGAAGAAATCCCCGGCATTCACTATTTACCCCAGCTCTTATTGGTATTTTTGCCTTATATAAAAGTGAAGCTCCGTAAAATGCTGTTGTAGCTGTAATACCTATATCATAATTCTGATTTTTTATATATTCTGATACTTTATCATCTCTTACTATTATATTATTTATATAAGGATTCTCTTTTAAAATATCTATTCCTCTAGCTCCATTTACAACATCAATAATACAATCATCATAATGTTTTTTTACAGCTCTTATTAAAGGAGTTATAAATATAGTATCTCCTATATAATTCATTCCTATAATCAATATCTTTGTCATAGATAAAACTCTTGATAATTATTATTTAAATTATAATAATCTTCGTTTTTTTAACATTCTTTCCTTTTTTGCTTCTAATGCTCTTTCTTCATTGTATATTTTCATAATCTCAAAGAATAGTATAAAACTCAAAGGTCCTAATATAATTCCTGAAAGTCCAAAGAATAATACACCTCCAAGTATAGCAAAGAAAATAAATAATGGGTGAAGCTCTATTCTATTGCCAAGAAGCAAAGGACGTACAAAATTATCTGGTATTGTAATAAATAGCCATGAACATACTATAAATATAATAGCTTTGATAATTTCGCCGTTTATTAAAAATAAGATCCCTAAAGGTATCCATATTATAGTAGTTCCTATTATAGGCATAAAAGATGCTATTATAGTAAGAAATGCAAATGTAAATGAATTTGAAACACCAAATACAGTATATACTATAAAAGCACAAAGCCCTTGAAACATTCCTGTAAACAAATTACCAAATACTATTCCTTTTATACCTTCAGAAACCTGTTTTATAAGTCTGTCAAGATATTTTGCATCTATAGGAACCAATGTTCTTACCTGAGATATCAAATATTCTCCGTCTACGAAAAAGAAAAATAATGAAAACATCATAAATATAAATGAACTTACAAATCCGCCTGTACTTTTTAATAAACTAGCTACATTCTGAGTAAGATACGAACTTATAAATGTTAAATTTGAAAGAGAAGAATCCTGTATTCTTTTTAATATACTTTCCATAGATACATCTATAGGCAATGATTTAAGGAAATTATTTATATTAGAATTATTTATAACTTCATTAACATCTAAATTCATAAAATATTTAATACCAATATTTGAAATATCTATAAGCTGAACTATTATAGTATAGGCTAATATGCTTGTAGGAACTAAAAATATAATTAAAGATATAAGAGAAAAAAGCAATGCTAAAGTATTTTTTTTGATTATAGAAAGCTTATCTGTTTTTTTATAGCTATCACCCATAGCCTTTATAAAAAGAGGATTTAATATGACATAAAAAACAACTGCAAAAAATATTATCATGCCGAAAGGTCTTAATAATTTATACATTATAAATATAGACAAGAATATAAAAGCTACAAAGAAAATATAGCCTATATTGTTTTTATTCATAAAATCTCCCAAAAAATAGTCTAAATTAGTAAAATTTAATTAGGTTTTTATAATAATATATATAATATATTTTTCAAGCATTTTAATTTGAATTATTAAATATTTATGTTATTATATAAAAATGGTATTCAATTTAAATGACAAGCAAAAAGATATAATAAAATGTTTTGAAGATAATGGCTTATGCTTTGTTAATGCATCGGCAGGCACAGGAAAAACAAGCACCATAACAGAAATATATATAAAATTATTAGAAAATAGAGAAAAAGTTTCAAATATAGTAGTTATCACTTTCACAAAAGCCGCAGCTAATGAAATGCTTTTTAGAATAAGATCCAAAGTAAGAAATAAGATAGATTCCATAAAAAATACAAATGATGAAAAATCTTTAAAAGAAAGAAAATATTGGCAGAATGTTTATAAAGATATACTTACAAGTGCTAAAATTTCAACAATAAATGCATTTGCCAACTCTATAGCTATGGAAAATGCAATGTATCTTTCCATACCTCCTAATATGGCAATATTGGAAGATAGTATTGATATTCAGGAAACATTAAAAAGCGAGATTTTAAATATTTTAAGACAATCAAAACATGCCGAAATCATACGCTCTTTATACAGAATATCAACAGAAGACAGTAAAAATAAATTTGCCCAAAGAATACTGCATTTTCTATTAAAAATAAAGCCAAGATTAGAAAATATAAATAGATTTGAAGAAAGAGCATTAAAAATAATAAAAATAGATGATAAAGAATATAATAAGCTATATAATAACATATATAATTACAGTATAGAGCTTATAAATGATAATCTAAAAAGCGGTAAATTTATAACAGAATGCAAAAATAGAATATCTCTTCTTCTTCAAAAGATTGATTTAATAAAAAATAAAGAAAAAATAAAAG
>CASEHG010000420.1 GCA_949287565.1 uncultured Brachyspira sp. | reverse complement strand
CCGTATAAAAGAGAATACTGAAATTTTTGATTTTGTTATAAGCGATGAGGATATGAAAACAATTAATGCTATGGAATATTGCGGTGGTTCTGGACATCATCCTGATAAGGTTAATTTCTGATTATATTATTCTTCATTAACATATATTGATAAAATATTATTTAAGATATATAATAACGCAAAAATTTATTAAGGGGATTTTTAAATGAAATTTTTTATAGATACAGCAAATGTTGATGAGATTAAAAAAGCTAATGATATGGGTGTTATTTGCGGAGTTACTACAAACCCATCTTTAATAGCTAAAGAAGGAAGGGATTTCAAAAAAACTATAGAAGAAATTACTACTATAGTTGATGGTCCTATATCTGGTGAAGTTAAAGCTACTACTGTTAAAGCTGAAGATATGATTGCAGAGGCTAGAGAAATAGCTAAAATACATAAAAACATGGTAGTAAAAATTCCTATGACTGATGAAGGATTAAAAGCTGTAAAAGTTCTTTCTAAAGAAGGAATTAAAACTAATGTTACTTTAATATTCTCTGCTAATCAGGCATTACTTGCAGCAAGAGCTGGTGCTACTTATGTTTCTCCTTTCATTGGAAGACTTGATGATATATCAATGGACGGACTTGAACTTATAAGAACTATTTCAGAAATTTTTGCTACTCATGCAATAGAAACTGAAATTATTTCTGCAAGTGTAAGACACCCTATACATGTTACTGAATGTGCTTTAGCTGGTGCTGATATAGCTACTGTTCCATACAGTGTTATACTTCAAATGACTAAACACCCATTAACAGATCAAGGTATAGAAAAATTCAAAAAAGATTATGAGGCAGTTTTTGGTAAATAATTGACTATAATTTTAATAATTGTTTTTTATTTTTGGGAAGTATTTTAATTAATGCTTCCCTTTTTATTTATTTAACGCACGCAGTATAAATTTTTAAACTTATAATTATTTTGACATTCTAATTAAAATAATAAATAAAAATGCGTTAACCGTGCGGTGTATATATTCCTAAATTAAAAAAACACTTGGGCGGGTGCTAAAAATTCTAATTAAACTATAAAGATGATTAATATTGAAATTTATAAAATAGCAATAAAAATAAAAGGGCGGGGATTAAATGAAAGTTTTAAAATTTAAGTTAAATAAAATTCTATTCTCCAAAAATAGCATTAACTAGATTCACTTTATCATCATTTTCTTCATTAATAATATCTTCAATACCAAATAATATTAAACTAGATAAAGCATCTGGAAAATCTAAATAACTAAATACATCTCCTTTAATACTGCTTCCTGCAAGTGAATCATCGAAATTTAGCAGCTGCCTTAAAGCTATATAACCTCGTCCATTATTTGTTTTGAGCCATTTGTCAGTATCTGAACCGTCAGGAACTTTTTGCCAGCTTTTTGGAAAATAAACTTTATCATATATTAAATAGCTTGCATTCACTATCCTCTCTGCCTTATTCTTATGCACATAAAAAGGAGTAACTTCAAAATGTTTTTCTAATCTTTTAACTAATTCTTTTTGTGCAAAATTTGATTCGCATAATATTTTTTTTATATTTTTATTTGATAGAAAATTTATTATGCTTTCATCTGTAGTGGAGTTGGAATCATTTCTTATAAGTCCTGAATCTATTAAGTAAATATCTTCTCCGATTTGTGTATATATTATTGCTGAAGTGAAACAATTATATTCACCGAATGCAGGATCTACTATTGCTTTATGTTCTGATGAATTTATTTTATTTATATTTTCTTTTACATTATCATCATAGAATTTTAATTTTGAATATAGGAAAATTTTGCCTTGTTTATTTTTTATTTTTCCAAGCCAAATATGATCATACATTTTTGGCATGAGTTTTAAAGTAGAAAGTCTTGATTTATTTAATATATCGCTGAAATAATAATTGCCGTCATAATTTATAAATGTAATTAAAATATTATTATCTTCATATTCTTGATAATTATATTGATTATTATTTTTGTCTGTATAGAATTTATTTTCCAAATTAAATTTACTTACTGTTTTGTAAATAAAATCTGTTTCAAATCTAGGATTGAATGCTATCCATATTTCACTTTTTTCAGCTCTTATTGAAGGTTCTAATATTTCGTAGCTTCTTTGAGTGAGGGTTTGGGCTTCTTCTATAAAGCATATTCTTACATTATAAATAGATTTAATTTCTTCAATAGAGCATTCTCTAATACCTAAAAATATAAATTTGCAGTTTGTTATTTTATTAATGATTTCATTTCTTTTTATATTAAAAAACTTTTCTAAGTGAAGTTCTTTTATGATGCTTATTAAAAGAGGATAGGTTGAATAGCTAATTGATTTTTGTATTTCTCTTGAGCATAGTATTACTCCGTTTTTTTCAAAACTTTTGGCTATCAATATTCTTGCTATTGATTCGCTTTTCCCGCCTCCGCGTCCTCCATAAGCTATTTTTAATCTCTTTTCAGTATTTGCCCATTTTTCAAATGGTTTTAGTATATCAAATTTTATATTCATAATTTTTGCTCATAATTTATTTTTATTTGATAGATATTCATTTATATAAAAAATAATACCTCCATATAAAAATCAAAAATTATAAGTTATTATAAGCAAAGTTGATTTTTGAATTAACTTCACGCACGGTAAGCTGAATAAAAAATATAAATAAGTTAAATAATACAATTTTAATTATAAATAATAATTTCTTATTATTGCTAGCGATAAACTTATTATTATATATAAAAAATCTCGCTTTAAAATCTCTATCAGCTTTTAGCTGATAGACGCTCAATTTTTTATTTTTAATATAGCTGACAACTAAAGTTATCAGCTGCTCGTTTATCGCTTTAAAAACTTATATCATAACTAATATTTAATTTAGTATT
>CASEHG010000419.1 GCA_949287565.1 uncultured Brachyspira sp. | reverse complement strand
GGCTCTTGACATTTGAGTGGGGAGCAAATTGGAAAACTTCACACCTATTTGGTGGGGAGTTTTCTTCATATATCTACACAAATTAGTGGGGAGTTTTATTAATAAAGCTACACATTTTAATGGGGATTTAGATATATTAAAAATATAGTAATATGTAATTGAAAAAGCTACATATTTTAATGGGGAGCTAAACTAAAATAACTACATTTTTTAATGGGGACATAATTAATAGAAAAAAGCAACGAATTTTTTCGTTGCTTTTAACGTGCATATAAATTAAATTTATAATATAATTAAATTGCGAAAAATAATTAATTAAAATAATTTATATGTAAGATTATAATACCATAATTTCTGATAAAAAATAAGACATATTATTAAATTAATTAAAATATTTTTTGCAGGAAACGAGGTATGCATGGAAGAAGTAAAAGAATTATTGGGGTTAAAAGAACTAAAAATAAAGGTTTTAAAAGTAGAAGAAATTGTAAAAAATAATAAGAAAATAAAAAGGATTACAATAATAGGAACAAATAAAAAAGAAAAATGTCCAATATGTAATAAATATACAAAAAGTATTCATGATAAATTAAAACCATCAAAAATTAAATATTTAAAAACAGCTGAGTATGACGTAGAAATATTGCTTATAAAAAGAAGATTTATATGTCATAGTTGTAATAAAAAGATATTGGAAAATATTAATATAAATAAATATAAAAGCAATATTTCAAATAAATTAGAAATAAAAATAAGAAAAGATTTATTACACTATAATTTATCTTTAAAATATATAGCAGAAATAAATAACGTATCTTCAACACAAGTAAGAAATATTTTAATTGATGCGATGGGAAATTACCCATCGTATCAAAGAACATTACCTGAAGTTATATCATTTGATGAATTTAAAGCAGATACAAATTATGGTAGATATGCATTTATAATGACAAATCCAATAAAAAAGGAAGTTTTAGAAATATTACCGAATAGGAAAAAAGAATATTTAATAAGTTATTTCACAAGGGTAGAAAATAGAAACAATGTTAAATTTGTTATTAGTGATATGTATGAAACATATTTGATAGTAACTAAGATAATGTTTCCCAAAGCAAAATTTGTAGTAGATAAATTTCATTATATAAATTATATAACAGATGCACTAGATGATATAAGAATAAGATTGCAAAAGGAATATGGATATAATTCAAAAGAATATAAAATATTGAAAAATAAAAAGAATATTTCTTTATTAAGAAGTAGATATGTAGATATAAATTGGTATGTATATAGTAAAAGATATAAAAATGGAAGATATATTGAAAAATTAAATATAGATATATTAAATGAAATGTTAGAAATAAGTGATGAATTAAGTGGAGGATATGAACTAAAAGAATTATTTTTAGATATAGTAAATAATTCAACATTAGAAAATGCTAAGGTTGACATTGGAGTATGGATAGAACTTTGCAAACAAAGTGGAATAAATGAATTTATAGAAGCAAGTAATACTATAGAAAATTGGTTAGAATATATTGTTAATTCATTTATTGATGAAAGGTTCACAAATGGCTTTACTGAAGGAGTCAATAATAAAATAAAAGTAATAAAAAGGATAGGATTTGGTTATAAAAATTTTGATTTTTTTAGGTTAAGATTACTGTATATTTTTAATGGTAATATTAGTGGAAATTCTAAACAAAAAAATGATAAAAAACATTAAAATTTAAAATTTAAAAAAATTAAAAAATTAGAAATTATGGGATTTTGATAAAATAGGTAAAAAAGGATTAAACAGCCACGAAAAAACGAGGTATAAAAATTAAACATAAAATATCCTCGTTTTATTCTTATTTTATAAGTGTTTTTCAAAAATTTGCTCCCCACTCAAATTTACAGAGCCAGAATCTCATTAATTTTGAGATTCTTTTTCTATACCATAAATACCTGTAGTAGTATCATAAAATATATAACTTTCAAATGGATAATAAGTCAAATAAGTAAATATAACATACATAATAATAATTATTATAATAGACAACTGATTTAGCAAAGGTATGTCTCTAAAATTTAATATTTTATAGGAAATAAACTGACAAATAATATAAGTTAGTAACATAATCACTAATGTAAGCGGTAAAAATTCTCCAAATAGATAATGTATTGGCATGTAAATAATTAAAAATATTGGAATAGATAAAAATGCAGAAGCAAATAATTGTAAAGAAAAATTATTAAAAGAAATATCTTTTTTAGTTAGTATGAAATGGTCAATTATACCATATATAAGTGTGGCAGTGAATAAAATTTTCATGTGTTCCCAAATGCTTTCATTAACAGGGAAAAATATAGAAGTTAGAACACAAGGAAAAAAGTCAAATACAAAATGACATAAAAACGACAATATAAATATTCCAATAACAGCATAAACTCGAGTTTTTTTCATAAAATCACCTATTTTAGTATATGTATTATTTATTAAACTATAACTTGTTATAAAGAAGTATATATAGTATAATAAAAAAGTAGTAAAGAAGTGATTAAATGAAACAATTATATTTTATTATAACTTTTATAGTGTCAATAATAATTATAACAATTGTTGGAGTGATTTTAATATCTCCTAAAAAAGAAGTAAAGGAAGTAAAAGATACAATTACATTACAAAGTGAAATAGAGAGTACATTTACTTGTTATGGTTATACTATTGATAATCCTAAAATAATAGTAAATCCGTATGGAAATAGTCCTCTAACAGCACTTATTATGTTCGAGACAGATAAAAGAGAAAAATTTACGATAACTATAAAAGGAAAAAATAATGATGATATAACGTATAAAGAAGCAAATGAAACGAAAGAGCATTATATACCAATTTATGGATTATATTCTAATTATGAAAATAGAGTAGTTCTATCTACAGATACTGTGGACAAAGAAGTTAAAATAAAAACAGATTTAGTAGAAAATAGTGATATATCCACAGATGTTGTGGAAACAACTAATGGAATTAATTTAATAAGTACTAATAATGGTGTTGTTGTGGGAATAGATAAATATAGAGAGATAAGATATTATTTAGAAGGTGGTTATTCTAAAGATATAGTGGTAGACTCCAATAATCATTTATTTCTAAGCACTAATAGATTTAATAATGATGATAGTAATACAGGAATAGTTAATATTGATTTACTAGGGAAAATATATTATGAATATAATTTAGAAGACGGATACAATGGTTTAATATACAAAATTGATGATACTAAATTACTAGTTTTAAGTGAAAATATAATATTAATTGATATACAAACAGG
>CASEHG010000418.1 GCA_949287565.1 uncultured Brachyspira sp. | reverse complement strand
TTCAATGGGTATATTTATATTTATCAATAAAAAAGAGTTTAAAGAAGAAATTATAAGTATTTTTATATTAATATTTTTTAGTATATCTCTTTTAACTTTTATCATGCAATGGTTAAAATCTAAAAAACCTATATTTATATTAGATGAAAACGGCATAACTTATTATCCTTTGTTAAAAAATAAAAATATATTTATCAAATGGGAAGATATTAGAGAAATAGATTTTTCAAAAACATTTATATATATTTATTTGAAAGAAGAAAATAGTTTATTAGAAAATAACAAAAATAATGATGAACCTATTGTCATATATATAGCAGACATAAATATGAAAAGAAACACTTTAATATATCTCATAACACATTACTTTAAAAATAAAAATCATGAAGGAGATATTTAATTATGAATAATAAAGATAATAAATTATATTCAGATAGTAAATTTTCTATTAAAATTTATATAAATAATATAAGATTCTTTGCCGTAATGATGATAGGATTAATTATTGCTATACTTTTGATAGATGTGCTATTTAGACAAAATCCTGACGAGGATATGAAGGCTGCTATTATATTTGTAGTATCTTTTTTTATGTTCGGAGTTATTATACTTTCTATCATTCTAATAAGAAGCGTAATCTTTAAAAAAGCAAGTTTCATATTAGATGATAAAGGAATATATTATAATAATTTGCTTGTGAAAAGTTATATTTATGTTCTTTGGAAAGAAATAAAAGACTTGGATATAATAGGAAGCTACTTGTTTATATATTTGAAAGATCCTCAAACTTATTATTTCAGGAAATTTAAAGGAAGAATAGTATCAGAAGATCCATTATACATATATTTGGGTGATTTGGATATAAGTAATAAATTTATAAACAGCATGTTTAAATTCTTTGATGATAATTATAGAGATATGGAAGATGATGATAATAATCAAGAAGATGATTATAAAAAATATTATAGGGATTATTATTGATATATACCTAAACAACTATATTTTGTCAAAAATAAATTTATATTTTTGTTTTTATATCTGGGGCTTTGCCACTGCGGTGCGTGCCTACAGCACCCCCACTTCTTTTGTTGCCACATACGGAGTACGCCTCACGAAGTGTGCCTACGACAGGCGAGAAGCTATATCCTCGACAAGCTCGGATACGCTTCGCGAAAGGCTATATTTGAACTTAAATGTAATAAATTATTTTACATGTAAGACAATTTTAGTATTATTTAGTACTAATTTTATACTTGCACTTTCGCCGCAGGCGTACTTCGTATGGTTCTTGGCGAAGCCCGCCTGTGGCGTGCGGCGGGAAAAAGAACAATAAAAAATTGACAAAGTTAAAAATTTTTAGTATATAAAAAATGTGCATTGAAAATATAAAAGAAATAATCAATGCACCTTTTAAAAATTTCTGATTAAATTATTTAAAACTTCTGTCTATATCAAGCTCTCTTAAAGTTCTAATCATCTGCATTTCCATTTCTATTCTAAAATTATCATTAACAGCACTATTTATAACATTATTATTAGGATTTCTCTGATGCATTTGAGATTTAATAGTAGAATTATTTACTCTCATCTGATTTTCAAGCATTCTGTATCTAGGAGAATATCTGCCGTCTATATCTCTTAATTTCTGTCTGTCCCAATAGCTCATATAACCGCTTCCGAACTTGTAAAATCTTCCATTTCTGTAATATGTTTTAGTATATCCCGGATTTGAGAATCTTGGTGTTGATAAATCATTTTTATAAGGATAAACAGGTATAGCATTCTTTGTTGTTTGCGGGATAAAAGGTCTTACATTCCCCACCCTAGGAGTTGGAGAATAACGATATTGTGAAAAAGCTAAGCTTGCAACAGTTAAAAATATTAAAAATATTTTCATATATACCCTCCTAATTATTTTATATTATTAATTATATAACTATTATATAATAAAGCAATATCAAAAAATAAGCCCCGCATAATAAATATCATGCGGGGTATAAAGTTGAGCGATTAAAAAAATTATTTATTTTGGTATACTTTGTCTATTTCTAAAAAGCATTGAGTTTTCAATTTTTGTAAATCTGCTGAAGCTTTACTTCTAGCATCTATTGCAGCATTAACTGCATTTTGATCTGGAGTTTCTTTTCTCATTTCAGCATCTAATTTTTGTGTTTGATTGTATATTTCCATTCTTAAGCTATCCATTTGAGGGAAATATTTATCTTGTATGCTTCTTACTTGATCAATTTGCTCTTGAGTAAGTGCAGCACCATAATATCCGTAACCTCTTCCATATCCATAACCTCTGCCGTATCCGCATCCGCCTCTTCCGTAACCTCTGCCATATCCGCATCCTCTGCCATCACCATATCCATAACCTCTGCCGTATCCTCTTCCGTAACCATCACCGTATCCATATCCTCTTCCGTAACCTCTGCCATATTGAGCGAATAATGATACTGAACCTAAAACCATAATTGCTATTGAAATTAATATTACTGCTTTTTTACTTATTTTGTTTTTCATAATGTTTTCTCCTTTTTAATTATATATTTTTTTAATTATTATGCTAATTAATTGTAGTAGTAATAACATCCGTTATTATTGCCTCTGTTGTAATGATTATTGTTATAACCGCAAGAGTTTCCTCTATTTCTTCCATTTCCATAACCTCTGCCGTCACCGTATCCCCTGCCGTACTGACCAAATAAAGACACTGAAGCAAAAATCATTATTAATGCTGAAATAAAAATTATAATACCTTTTCTCATATATTTTCTCCTGTTTTTTTCTTTTTTATCATTTTGTTTTCTTATGCCTTATTAGACGATGATAAAAATAAAAAGTTCCCGAAAAAATATAAATTTATTAAAAAAAAATAATTTTTTTATATACTAAGGGTATGTATATGTAATTTACTTGATTTTTTTATATAATTTCTTTATTAATCCTATTTTTCCAAAGCATATATAGTAGAATAATGCCAATATCAACACTACAGGAATAGCAACAGCTGTGAAACCTACCAAAAAGAATAATATACCTGAGAAAAATTCTTTCAAAAATGAAATTAAATTCAAATATTTATTATATATATTTGTATTACTTTTAATTGCTTCAGGATTTGATATATTTAAAGTTACTCTTGAATAATCAACTGATGACTGAAGATTCTTTAAATTTCCTTTCATACTCTCTATTTCATATGTTAAAGTATTTATTCTATCTTCTACTTTTAATATTTCATCAATATTTTTAGCTTCTCTTAAATAATTTCTTAATTTTTCTAAAAGCACTTCCCTATTTTTTATCCTATTTTCTGTATCATAATAAGTTTCTGTAACGTCCTGAGTATTTATATTTTTATTTTCAACTTTTTCATTTTGTTCTATGAAATCTATAAATGCATAAAGATTTTCTTTAGGTATTCTTATAGTAAGATAATATCTATTTTTAGAAGATTCAACATTATCAAAATATCCATTATATTCTTTTAACTTTGCTTCTATGGATTTATAGCTTTTTTCCACATCTTTTGAATTTACTCTTATATCAACTGAAACTATTAATTTTCTTTCTACGGCTGCACCATTTGAATCAGCATAGTCCGATACGGTACTTTCTTCTTCCATTCTAGCTTGAGGAGCAGGAGGCGGAGCAGATACCCCTGAAGTTGTAGCTAAGAAATTAACATTTTGTTCAGAAGAACCGCCTTTACCGCAAGATAAAAATAATAAAAATGTAAAGATTATAAATATAAATTTTTTCATACAATTAACCCCAAAAAATAATTTAATATAATTATGATATTATAACAAATTATTTTTTCAAGCCGTATTTCATATATTTATTGATCGTTATTTATATCTTTTAAATTATTTTTATCACATAATACTATATTAGCATTAGGATTTAATTCCAAAACTTTATTATAATCTTTTATAGCCTCTTCATAAAGCCCTATATTATATTTAGCATTAGCTCTATTATGATAAGCAAGTTCATTATTAGGGTTCAATTCGATAGCCTTATTATAATCTTCTATAGCATCATAATATAAACCCAAATTATATTTTGCATTTCCTCTGTCATTATATGCCCATACATAGTTGGGATTAAATTCTATAAACTTATTATAATCTCTGATAGACTCTTCAAATAAACCTAATTGTAATTTAGATAATGCCCTTAAATAATACATTTTCTCATCATTGGAATTTAATTTAATGGCTTTGTCATAATCTTCTATAGCATTTTCATAAAGCTTTAATTCCTGATTGGCAAGTCCTCTTATATAATATATTTCACTGTCTGAACAATTTTTAAAATCATTAAGAAAATTATTTATTATATCTATGACATCTTTATAAAGAGAAAGATTAAATTTCTGTTTTGCTAAATTCTTTATATCAATTAAATTATCATTCATTAAATATAAGCCGTTATGAAATATTAAAGAATTTTATGCTTTCTTCTAAAAATTTAGCTTTATCAAATAATCTCTTAGATAATTCGCTTGATTCCTCAGCCAAAGCAGCATTTTGAGTAGTAGCACTTTCTATGGTATTGATAGCAATACTTATTTGAGAAACTCCTGCCTCTTGTTCTAATGATGTAGAAGTTATACTCTGCATTAAATCGGAAGTACCTGATACTTTATCCTGCAATTGAATAAATATTTCTTGAGATTCTCTTGCAGTATTTGTAGCAGTATCTATTTTTTCAGCAGTGTTATCAACAAGTGCTGTAATATCTTTAACAGATGACTGAGTAGTTTGTGCCAAATTCCTAACCTCGCTTGCTACAACAGCAAAACCTTTACCTTGAGTACCCGCACGTGCTGCCTCTACTGAAGCATTAAGAGCAAGTATATTAGTTTGGAATGCTATATCTTCAATAATCTTTGTGATATCTTTAATCTTATCGCTAGCCTGATGTACTTCTTCTATATTAGAAACTGTTTGTGCTATTATATTAGCAGCTCCTTCAATATGTGTCATAGATTCTGACATCATATTTTTACCTGATACGGAATTATCAGCAGATGCTTTAATAGTAGAAACTATTTCCTCCAAACTAGAAGCTTGAGAGTCAGTTCTGCTTGAAAGTTCAACACTGCTTTCCATCATTCTTTGAGAAGCTAAAACTATTTCATTTGATGCATCATTAACATTACTTACAACCTCAGCCAATTTCTGACTCATAATATTAAATGCTTTCTCTAATTCTCCAAATTCATCTTTTCTATAATTAGCAGATGATTTAAGTTCTATATTTCCCTCAGATATTTTATTTGCTTTTTTCATCAAAACACTTAAAGGACTCATAGTTTTTTTGATATATGAAACCGAAAATAAATTAACAAATATTATAGATAATATACAAACTATAATAGCTATTCTAACCATACTTATATTTTCAGCATATATAATATTATCATCAGTTGCCATAGATAATATCAAAGGCATAGTATTCATTCTTGTATAAATTGCTGTTCTCTTTTCACCATTAGTATC
>CASEHG010000417.1 GCA_949287565.1 uncultured Brachyspira sp. | reverse complement strand
GCTGCATATCAAAACACTGGAGATGGTACTAATTCTGAAAACGGATTATCTGAAGATGTTCAGCATCCTACTTATAAACTCATTAGTGCATCATTTGTAGTTGATCCTATAGCAGGTAAATCTATAAATGATATAGTTCCTGGTGATAAGGTTATAGTTACTATTAATTCTAATACAGTAGAAGAAAATATAATATATCTTGAGCTTAAAGGAAAAAAATATAAATATTCTAAATACTTAGTTCCTGCTGAAGTTTTAGAAAAAACAGTAGAAGAAAAATCAATTAAGATTTTATTAAAATTAATAGATGGATATTGCTGTTTAATAGAAGAAATTGAACCTATTAAATTAAAATTATTTAATCCTGAAAACGATTTATATGTTGAACCTACTAATGATAATACTGAAAATAAAAGTATATTTGAAAGAATATTTGATAGAGTTAATACATTTAAATTGATTATGTTTGGACTCGGTGCTATTATAATATTTGTATTTATAGCTATAGTATATGTATTTTTCTTTCAAACTTGATTTATAATAAATTATTAATTAACATTATTAATTTTGGCTTTTTCTATAAGTTTTCTATATTTACTAAATTATTATTTTTTAATATTAAAGGAAATAATTATGAGTATAGCTGTATATTCATTTTTAGATGATGAAGCAGAATTTTTTAAATTAATGGAGAAAAAATATAATACAAAATTTACATTGTATAAACATCATTTAAATATTGATAATGTCAAAGATGCAGAAGGTTTTGATTCTGTAGTTTTCAATGCAAGAGATGCTATTACTGATAAAGTTCTTGATAAATTAAAAGAATACGGCGTGAAATATATGAGTACCAGATCAGTTGGCTATGATAATATAGATATTGATTATGCAAACAAAATAGGAATAAAAATAGCAAATGTACCTTCATACTCTCCTAATTCCGTGAGCGAGTTTACTGTTCTTTCTTTGTTATCTCTTATTAAGAATTATAATAATTTACTTATAAATGGCTACAATAGAAATTATATAAGAACGGGGCTTGTTGCAAAAGAGATTAGAAATTTAAATATTGGAGTTATAGGTACAGGCAGAATAGGTTCTTTAACTGTAAAACATCTTAAAGGATTTTCGCCTAAAAATATATTTGTATATTCAAGAACGGAAAAAGAAGAAATAAAACAATATGCAAAGTATATTAGTTTAGATGAATTATATAAAAATAGTGATGTTATAATATATCATATACCATATAGTAAAGAAACTGAAAATATGATTTGCAAAGATTCTATAAATAAAATGAAAAAAGGTGTATATATTATTAATGTGAGCAGGGGAGGAATAGTTAATA
This sequence comes from uncultured Brachyspira sp., assembly GCA_949287565.1. Classification (GTDB taxonomy): domain Bacteria; phylum Spirochaetota; class Brachyspiria; order Brachyspirales; family Brachyspiraceae; genus Brachyspira. The sequence continues at coordinate 2,225 of CASEHG010000417.1, read as the reverse complement.
ATAAAGATTTGCTTGATGGTTTAAAAAGCGGACATATAGGCGGAGCTGCTTTAGATGTATATTCTAATGAAATAGAATATGTTAATAAAGATATAAAAGATATAGTTTTAAAAGATGAAATTATTGAGGAATTATTCAAAATGGATAATGTTATAATAACTCCGCATTTTGCATTTTATACAGATGAGGCATTACTTAATATGGTAAGTATTTCTATTGATAATATTTTTGAGTTTAAAAATACAGGAAAATGTATAAATCAAATAAAAAATATTTAATTTTAGTAAGAATTTTTTCTATTTTTTTTTGATTGACTAAGTTTGTAAAATTATATAAAATTAATTTACTAAGTTTAATTTTAATGGAGTCAATTATGAAAAGTAGAAAGATTTTCATATCTTTTTTCATTGGTATTTGTCTTGTGCTTTTATTCTCAGCTTCTTGCTCCAAAAAAGTAAATACTAATGATCAAGGAATAATCGTAAATTTAAGTGTTGAACCGAAAACTATAGACCCTAGTTTGAATGCTCAAATATACGGTGTAATTTATATATCTCATGTATTTGAAGGATTAACAGTAAGAGATAGAAATAATAAAATAGTTCCAGGTGTAGCTGAGAGTTGGGAAATTAGTGAAGATGGAAAAACTTATACATTTTTCTTGAGAACTAATTCTACTTGGTCAGACGGAAAACCTGTTGTTGCTGAAGATTTTGTATACAGCTGGCAAAGACAGGTTGATCCTAAAGTGGCAAGCGAATATAGTTATCAGCATGAACCTGTAAAAAATGCTATGGCTATTACAAGAGGAGAATTACCTGTTGAAGCATTAGGAATAAAAGCTCTTGATGATCATACATTGGTTGTAGAGTTAGAAGCACCTACAGCATATTTCTTGGAAGTAATTGCTTTCCCTACATTCTCACCTTTAAGAAAAGATATAATAGAGCAGTATGGAGATAAGTGGACATTAAGCCCTGAAACTTATATAGGTAATGGACCTTATGTTATGTCTGAAAGAAATATAGATGAAAATATAATAATGGTAAAAAATCCTAATTATTGGAATGCTGATACAATAGTGGCAGAAAAGATAACATTCGTATTTATGCAAAATGGAGCTGCTGCTGTTGCCGGAATAAAAGATGGTTCTTTACATATGGCTTATGAACCTCCTCAAAAGGATATACCTACACTTACAGAAGAGGGATTAATACAGATTAAGCCTCTTATAGCTACATATTATTATCCTATCAATGTTACTAATCAATACTTAAAGGATCCTAGAGTAAGAAAAGCATTATCGCTTGCTATAGATAGAAATTACATAGTTGAACAAGTTACTAAAGGCGGACAAAAACCTGCAGGCGGTTGGGTGCCTTATGCTGTTAATGATGTTAATGGTGATTTTAGAATCAACGGCGGAGATTTTTATGATATATCAAAAGAGGGATATGTTAAAAATATAGAAATGGCTAAGAAACTTTTAGCTGATGCTGGATATCCTAATGGAGAAGGTTTTCCTGTTATAGAATTTAAAACAGATCCTGGCAACCATGTAGAAATATTTGAAGCAGTACAGCAAATGTGGAAAGAGCATCTTAATATAGATTCTACTATCACCCAAATAGACAATGCTTTGCTTGGACAAACTTTATTAGAAAAGAATTTCATGATAGGAAGACTTTATTGGTCTGCAGATTATTCTGATCCTATGTCAATGATGAGTTTATTTACTAGTTATAATACTCAAAACAATGGCGGATACAGCAATAAAAGATATGATGAGCTTATAGGACAGGCTATGTCTACAGATGATAATAATATAAGAATGCAGGCTATGCATGAAGCAGAAAGAATACTTATAGAAGAAGATATGGGAGCTATACCGCTTTATTTCTTCACAGAGCCTTTACTTGTTAATCCTAAATTAAAAGATGTTGTATATAATCCATTAGGATTCCACAAGTTCTTCTATGCTTATTTAGATGAAAATTAATATTATTAATTGATATAATAAAAGAGTAGCTGATAACTTACGAATAGGTTGTCAGCTATTTTTTTAGTTTGTAATATATATTATTATACTGTTTTTATTTATATAAGATTTTCAAATATTAATAATATTTATTATTTTATATCTATTGACTTTTTATTAATTGTATTATATTATTAATGACATCTAAAAATATGGCGGCGTCGCCAAGTGGTAAGGCAGGAGTCTG
>CASEHG010000416.1 GCA_949287565.1 uncultured Brachyspira sp. | reverse complement strand
TTTTGTTTATATTATTATTATGTAAATAAAGTTTTTCTAAATTTGCTAATTTAGAAATTTCATTAGGTATATTTTCTATATTATTATTAGATAAGTCCAATTTTTCTAATTTTACTAAATTAAAAATTTCATTAGGTATTTCATTTAGAGAATATCCTGAAATATTAATGCTTTTTAATTGCTTTAAATCATATATCTCTTTAGGAAAAGTTTTAAACATATTATTTGCTATATCTATCTCTTCAATATTTTTAAGTGACGCTATCTTTTTAGGAAGTTTTCTTAATTTATTGAAACTTGCATCAATATATTTTAAATTTACCAAAGAGCATATACTATCCGGTATTTCTTCTATTTTATTATTGCATATATCCAAAATTTCAAGATTTGTTAATATATTTATTTCTTTGGTAATATAATTTAATTTTGAAGAGCTTAAATCTAATTTCTTAATATTTAATAATTTTTTTCTGCTATAGTTAGCATATTTATTTATATTGTTATTTTTAAAGAAATTATAAATTACTTCTATTTTTTTCTCTATATTTTCCATTTGTTATTCTCCTTTTATTTTATATTATAATAATAGGAGATAACCATGACAGATTTTGTCATTAAAGAAAATAAAATTAAATTTTTTCGTAAATTGTATCTAATATATATTTTAATTTCATGGATTCTAATTGTCCAGGAGCAGATGAGCGTTTTGCAGATGCAAAAGTGAGTACAGATCCGAATATTCTGCTTATAATTCCAATATTACCCATAGATATAGCTATTACAGGGAAATTTTTTATATCACTTGAAGCATCTAATAGTGTAATAACATCTTTTTTATTTTTAGGCATATAAGCAACTTTTGCTATATCGCATTTTAATCTTATCATTTTATTGATTCTTGATATTATTTCTTTTTTTGAAGGAGTTTTATTGAAGTCATGATTTGATATTATAGTTTTTATATTGTTTGAAGAGGCTGATTTTATTAATTTTTTTATATCATTTTCTTTTAATGTTAATAATTCTAAATCTATTGCTTCAAAGCATTTATTTTTTATAATATCATCGTATAATTTTATAATACTTTCATACATACTATATTTAATGTTTCCGCCTTCTTTATTGCTCCTTAAAGTAAATAGTATTGGTTTACTGCTTAATTTTTTTATCTCTTTTGAAAATGATATTATATCATCAAAATTATCATTATATTTATTTATATCATCTATAAAGAAATCGGCTCTCCATTCTATAATATCTACAGGAAGTTTGCTTATTTCTTTTATGTATTTAATAATATCTTTTTCATTTTTCTCAACTACAGATATGCATATTTTTGGAATACCATCGCCCAATTTTACATTTTTTATTTTTACTATATTTTCCATTTCCGCTCCCTAACTCATATAAGATTGATTACAATACTATTTAAATATAATATTTTTTATATATTCTACTGGCATTTTTTTATTAGTCCAAAGTTCAAAAGCCAAGGCTCCTTGATATAATAACATACCCATTCCATTTATTATTTTACATCCTTCTTTTTCTGCGATTTTTAATAATTTAGTTTTTGCAGGATGATATATACAGTCGCTGACTACAAGATCATTTCTGAAAAATGAAGTATCTTCTATAAGAGAAACATCTTCCTTCATACCTACACTTGTTGCATTTATCAATACAGAACTATTTTCTATTTTTGATTTTAATATATCTTTATTTTCTAAAGAATATAGAGTGATATTGCAATTAGTTTTTGAAGCAATATTATCTATAATTTTTTTCTGCTCATTCCAATTAGTATCTCTTTTAAATACATATATTTCTTTAACTCCATACAATGCAGCCTGAGATATTATTGCAATGGAAGCTCCTCCAGTACCTAATATAGTAATATTTTTATCTTTTATAAATACTTGTTCCTCTTCTAATGATTTTATAAAACCTTCGCCATCTGTGCTGTAACCTGTGAGTATTCCATTATCATTTACTATTGTATTTACACTTTGAGAAAGTTCTGCTGCTTCAGATATTTTGTCTAAATATTTTATTACCTCTTTTTTATTAGGCATAGACAAATTAACACCTCTCATATTAAGAGTTTTTATAGAATTTACAGCTTCTTTTAAATTACTTTTATCAACTTCAAAAGCCAAATATATATAATTAAGATTAAGTTTATTAAATGATTCATTATGCATAATAGGTGATATGCTATGCTTTGAAGGAGATGCGAATAGTCCTGTTAATATAGTTTCAGCGTTTATTTGCATATTAAAAACCTTATTATTTTTATAAGTATTATTATACATAATAATATAATTTT
>CASEHG010000415.1 GCA_949287565.1 uncultured Brachyspira sp. | reverse complement strand
TCTAATATACCTCTAACAGCATCTGTAATAGGTTCATCCAAATCATCACCTTCTACCAATACATTGTAAAATGCTGTTATAGAACCTTTATTTGAAGTACCAGTTCTTTCCAAAAGTTTAGCAAGTTCAGAGAATACACTAGGGGTATAACCTCTAGTTGTAGGAGGCTCACCTCTTGAAAGTCCTATCTCCCTTTGAGCTAAAGCAAAACGTGTTACAGAGTCAACCATAAACATTACATTTTTGCCTTTATCTCTGAAATATTCAGCTATTGTAGTAGCAGTGTATGCAGCACGTACTCTCAAAAGCGGTGCATCGTCACTTGTAGCAACTATCAATACGCTTCTTTTTAATCCTTCCTCTCCTAAATCTCTTTCTATAAAATCTCTTACTTCTCTTCTTCTTTCACCAATCAATGCTATAACATTAACATCTGCATTAGTGTTTCTAGCTATCATAGATAAAAGCGTAGACTTACCAACACCTGTACCGCTCATTATAGCCATACGCTGTCCCTGTCCCACAGTGAGAAGTCCGTCTATAGCTCTTACACCTGTTTGTATATGTTTATTTATTCTAGGTCTGTTCATTGGGTTTACGGCATTATGAGAAACTGGAATAGGAGTTTCATAAAAATTATGTCCTCCTCCTGCAAGCGGCTTTCCTCTTGCATCAAGTACTGTTCCTAATATTTCATCACAGCACATAACGGATAATGGTCTTTCAAAAGAATAAACCATATTACCGAAAGTTATTCCATTAACTGGTCCAAAAGTAGCTAGAAGAACATCTTGATTTCTAAAACCTATAGCCTCTGCATCAAGATAGGTGTCATCATTCATATATATACGACACATATCTCCAAGTTTACAAAAAGGTCCTTCACTAATAACCAATGAACCTATAACTTCTTTAACTTTACCATAAGATTTTAATAAAGCTACATCATCAACTACTTTTCTATATTTTTCAAATGTCTTTTTTACTTCTTTATCAAAATCTATATTTTCATCTTTTATCATAATATCATCAAGCCCTAAAATAAATTATAGTATAATTAGAAACCTTTAATAGGTTCTACTTCTTTAATAGCAGTTTCTATTTCATTCAATTGAGTATTTATTCTAGCATCTATATCGCCGAAGTCTGTTTCTATCATACAACCGCCAACATCAACATTAGGGTCTTCCAATACTGTTACGCCCTCAATCTTATCAAGCATTTGATAAAATTCATCTTTATGTCTAGCAGAAACTTCCAAATCATCAATATTAACTCTAATAGTGATTTTAGTTCTGCCTTTAATTCTTCTTAAAGCCTCCTGAATATTTCTAATAACAATACCTTTATCTCTTTCAGTTAGCATTTTTACAACACGCTTAGCTATAAGTACAGCAACCTCAATAACCTGAGCCTCTGCTGCATCTATTATTTCATTTCTTTTATTAATAGTTTCAGCTAAGATTTTTTTCATCTTTTCTGTTAATTTTATTAAATCATTATTACTGTCAGAGAAAGATTTTTCAAAACCTTCATCATAACCTTTTGCATATCCTTCTTTATATGCAGCATCTTTTATAGATTCTGATTCGCTTTGTATTCTTTCTTTTTCAGCATTAGCATCTTGTATTATTCTTGAAGCATCAACTTTAGCCTGTTCAGAAATAACATGTGCTTCATTTTGTTTAGATTTAAATATCTCAAAAGCCTGTGTTTTAGCATCTTCAATGATTCTGTCTGCCTCATCAACAGCCTTTCTTCTCATATCTCTTAAATCTTCTTCCCATTGAGCTCTAAGTCCTGCAATTTCAGCTTCAATTTCTTCAATGGAAGGACCTCTGTATTCCTCTTGAGATTCCTCATAATCAAGTTCTTCCTGAGATTTATGATGAGGTACTGCAATATTAACTTTTTGAGTAAGTTCAACAATACTTCTGGATTTAAAAACCTTTTCTGGCATAATTTACTCCCAATTATTATTATAATTATTATCCTAAAAAATCACACAACCATTTCATCTTCACCGGCACGAGCAACAACGATATCACCTTGCTCTTCAAGCTTACGGATGATATTAACGATTTTCTGCTGAGCCTCTTCAACGTCTTTAAGACGAACAGGTCCCATAAAGTCCATATCCTCTTTAAGCAATGCAGCAGCACGTTTGGACATGTTTCTGTAAACTTTATCCTGAGCATCTGTATCAACACTCTTAAGTGCCTTAGCCAAGTCGCTTGAATCAACCTCACGAAGTACCTTCTGTATAGCTCTGTCATCAAGCAATACGATATCTTCGAATACAAACATACGTTTCTTGATCTCTTCTGCAAGTTCCGGATCGTCTTCCTCCAAACTCTCGATAATACTTTTCTCAGTAGATCTATCAACACTGTTAATGATTTCTACTATAGAATCTATACCGCCGGCAGAAGTAAAGTCTTCACTAGCAAGAGTAGAAAGTTTTCTTTCAAGTACTCTTTCAACCTCTCTTAAAACTTCCGGAGATGTTCTGTCCATTATAGCAATACGTTTAGCTACATCAGGCTGAATCTCTGTAGGTAAAGCTCCCAATATACTAGCAGCTTTTTGTGCTTCCAAATAAGCCAAAATAAGTGCTATAGTTTGAGGGTGCTCACCTTGTATGAAGTTAAGCAAGTGTGCAGGGTCTGTACGGCGTATAAAATCAAAAGGTCTAACCTGTAATGAAGAAGTTAATCTATTGATTATATCACTAGCCTTCTGACTGCCCACAGATCTTTCAAGCAAGTCTCTTGCATAATCTATACCGCCTTGAGTTATGAAGTCCTGAGCTATCATCATCTCTTGGAATTCTCTAAATACAGCATCCTTGTCAGCGGATTCTATATTTTCAAGTCTGGCAATATCAAATGTTATCTGCTCTATTTCTTCCTCTCTCAAATGTTTAAATATTTCACTTGAAGTTTCCATTCCAAGAGATACTAAAAATATAGCAACTTTTTGACGGCCGCTTAACACTCGTTGTTTTTTATCTTTTTCTTTCTCTGCAGGCATAATTTATACTCCTAGTTTTTATTATACTCAATTTTATTATTTACATTAATTAACTTTAATTAGCTTTTATCATCAGCCATCCAAGTACGCAACAACTGAGCAACATCATCAGGTCTTTCATGACTTACTCTTATAACTTCATCCATAAGTTTCTTACGAGCTGCATCTTCTAAACTCATTTCGCTTATAGGTTCTTCATTAGCATTCATCATAGCCTGTCTGCGCATTTCCATCTGTTTGCGTTCAAGCTCTTCTTCTCTAAGTCTGCGTCTTCTAGCAAGCTCTTTCTGTATAGCTCTTATTCCTAATGCTAATACGAATAATATTAATAAAGAAATCATTGTTATTATCAATGTTTTTCTTATAAATCTATCTCTCATAAGTTTAGCATCTTCAGCATTGAATCTATCCCAATGGTCAAACTGAATATGTGTTACGCTTACTTGGTCGCCTCTTTTCAAATCATAACCTATAGCAGCTTGTACTAAAGAAGTAACATTTCTTATTTCTTCTGCTGTTACAGGATGATACTCTCTTACATAAGAACTTCCATTAGTTATTATAGGGTCTCCGTTTTGGTCATAAGCTTTAGTCCATCTTCCGTCCAAAGCAACTGCAGCAGATATTTTTCCTATTTGATAACTTCCCTTTTTAATAGCTTCATATCTTTTGCTTAATTCATAGTTATCTTGTGAATCAGTTTTTGTATATGTCTGCCATCTGTCGCTTTTATCTTTATATCCCGGAGGTACATTTTCTTCAGCACCTGCAGCACCTTGAGGTATAAACTGCTGTCCTTTCCAATCTTCTGTAACTGTACGAGTAGATACCTGAACCTTATTAGTAAATTGGCTGTCATCATAAGGTGTTGCTGGGTCATCTTCTTTTAATATTATAGGAAGAACTAAATTATTTGTTATACTAACATCGTCCCAAATAAGTTCTAATGCTATTGTTGTTTCTACTCTGTTAGTATATATTCTTCCCAATGTTTGTCTTATTTTATTTTCAATTTTCTTTCTTTCTCTATCAACTATTTTCAACTCTTCCTGAGCTACTTTTAATTTTAAATTAGCAGCTTCATCTGTAAAATCAGTTAATACATATCCTGTACTATCTGTAATTGTTACATATTCAGGTTTTAATTTATCAACACCCATAGCTATTAACTGCTGCAAGCCTCTTACTGTTTTTGGATCTCTTAATATTTCCTCTTTGAAAGGCTGTGCTTTAATAACTACTGATGCTGTAACAGGTGAATCTATATCTGTTAAATATTCTTTCTTAGGAAATGCTAAATCTACTGTAGCTTCCTGAACGAAATCTAATTTAGTTAAAAGCTGAGTTATAGCTTTAGTTAAAGATCTTCTTTTATTAATATCAAGCTCAACATCTGTTATACCAATACGAGGAGCATCAAATAATTCCCATCCGTCAACTCCTGTAGGCATTCTGCCCTCTTTTACCAATTCTAATTCTGCTTTAGCCTTATCAGCCTCGCTATTAAGTGTGATAAATCCGTTTCTGTATTGATATCTTATGTTATTAGCATCCAATACTGCTATAACATTTCTAGCATCCTCTTGAGTCAATGCCTGCTGAAACAATAATGTTCCTGTTCTTCTTGATGTAAGCATTATTGTTGCTATTATTGCCCCAAGACCTATTACTAAAATACCTATTAATACGGCTTTTTGCAATGTTGTTGTCTTAGCAAAAATATTTTTTATTTGACTTGTTAATTTATTTATAAAGTCCTGCATTAGAAACCACCTAATAAAAGTTATCTTTAGAATTTATCGGATATAGTTATGTTTACTTTATAAAAAAATTATGTTTATTCAAGAGTTTACATAACTATTTTTCTTTTTTATGAATATTAGTTTACATAATTATTTTTGTCAACAAGTAAACATAATATTTTTTGAATTTATAATGGACTTTTTATCTTTTTTTGTTAAATTGCCTTATTTAATATCAATGTTATTATAGACTAACATTTTTTTATGAAATTTTCAATTAAATTCAAAGAAAACATTACACTTTGTTCTCTTACCTCTTGTCTATCTCCTGAAAATATATTCTTATAAGCCTTAATATAACCTTCTGCCGCTAAACATATCCATACTAAGCCCACAGGTTTATCATCAGTTCCTCCAGAAGGCCCTGCTATTCCGCTTATTGCTATTGCTATATCACTTTTCATAATTTTTCGGCTATTTTCCGCCATCTCTAAAACACATTCTTCACTAACAGCACCATATTTTTCTAATGTTTCCTCTCTTACATTTATCATTCTATGTTTAATTTCATTGGAATATGTTACAAAAGAGCCTTCAAAACATTCTGATGAACCTGAAACTGATGTTATATGTGCTGCAAATAATCCGCCTGTACATGATTCTGCTGATGTTACTTTTAATCCTCTTTGTATTAATAATTCAACAACTTCTTTAGCTTTATCATAATTCATATTAAAAACCTTAATTTTCAGTATATACCTAAACAACTATATTTTGTCAATTTTATTTTTTATATTGTTATTATTTTCGGGGACTAGCCCCCGAACCCCCAGTTCTTTTATTGGTATAAAAGAACCAAAACAACTGCATTTTTAACCTAAAATTAGGGTATTACACCATATTTGATAGATATTCTTAAAATATAAAGTTATAGCAATTGCGTTTTTTGCTACTTTTTTGTGCGTCAAAAAAGTAGATAATTTTATATAAAGTGCATCAGTTGACAAACTTAAAAATTTTCAGTATATACTATGGTATAATTGTCTCATATACAAAATTGTAACTTGTATGTTAATAATAAATAGTTATAGGAGTTAAAAATGGCAACAATGACTAATTTTCTATTCGGACAACATTTAAAAGAATCTAAAAATAAATTAGAGAATTTGCAAAAAGAATTAAATAAATGTCTAGAAGAATTTAATGATTTTTTAAATAATATTGATGCAGAAAACTATTCTGATTTTGATGATTTCAATGACAGAGCAAAAGTTTTTAATGAAGAATTAAATAAAATAATCTCAGATAAACAAAATTTTATAGTCAGTTTTACAAATATAGTTGACAATAAGAAAGAAGTTGATATTGATCGTTTAAACAATCTTACCGATTATCATGATTATAATTCTAAAGGTATTTATAAAAGTGCTAATGGAGAATATGCAGAAGCTATAAAATATTATGATGAGGCTATAAAGTTAAACCCTAATATGGCAGATGCTTATTATAACAAAGCCATTGCCAAAACTAAACTTGGACTTTTAAAAGAAGCTATAGAAGAATATGATAAGGCTATAGAGTTAAGAGCTGATTATACATATGCTTATTATAACAGAGGACTTCTTAAAAGTGATTTAGGACTTTTAGAAGAAGCTATAAAAGATTTTTATAAGGCTATAAAATTAAAACCTGATTATGCGATGCTTATAATAACAGAGGTAATGCCAAATATAATTTAGAGCTTTATGAAGAAGCTA
>CASEHG010000414.1 GCA_949287565.1 uncultured Brachyspira sp. | reverse complement strand
AATTAATTATTTATTTAAAGTATTTATTAAATTTTCTACATCTTCTTTTGTGATAATACCTCCGCTCATAGTGTGAAGTGAACGAAGAGGAGTTTCAAGCATCATACTTTCAAACATTTTCTTAGTGTCTGTTTTATCATCTTTGAACATATCATTAAGTCCTGATAAAAGTTTGTTATAAAATTCTTTTGCTATATTATTATCAAGCAAATCTGATAAATTATTATTAAGATGATAAGGTTTAGATGCCTTTACATTTATAGGCTTTAATTTTCTTCCTAAAAGCTGTTGGAATTCATTGTCTGAAATATTTATATCTTTAAAGTTGAAATAATTATCAATTCTTTTTTGATAATAATTGATAGAGTTTATTTCCATAGTTTTACTCAATAATAAATTTCTTGATGAATTTCCTATATATATTGTATAGACTCCGCTTTCTATTTCATATTGTTTCGTATCTGCATTATAGAAAGAGAAACTTCTTTTATTTAATTTTAGTATAACAGTTTTAGTTTCACCAGGTTCTAAAAATACTTTTATAAAAGACTTTAATTCTTTTTGCGGTTTAAACACATTGTTTTCAGGAGCAGATATATAAACTTGAGCAACTTCGCATCCGAATACATCTCCTGTATTTTTTATATCGAAAACCACATGTATATTATCAAGTCCTGCAATAGTGTTGGCATCTGAAACAATCAAATTAGAGAATTCAAAAGTTGTATACGATAAACCAAATCCGAATGGGAATAAAACATTCTTTTGTGCTTTATCATAATATCTATATCCTACAAATATTGATTCTCTATATTCAACAGCCTTATTGCCTCCAGGAAAATATTTATAGCTTGGATTATCCTCTAAACTTAATGGGAAACTTTCAGCTAATTTTCCGCTAGGATTCACTATACCAAATATTATATTGAAAGCGGCACTGACAGCTGCTTCTCCTGCCAAATATAAATTAATCACTCCTTTTACTTTATCAATCCAAGGCATTAAAACAGAAGCACCTATAGAAAGTACAACAACTACATTTTTATTTACTTTTGAAACTTCTTCTATTAAATGATTATGATTTTCAGGCAAGTTCAGATGTTTTCTGTCAAATCCTTCTGATTCATAAGAGTTTATAAGTCCTGCAAATATTATTACAAGATCTTTATCTTTTGATATATTTACTGCTTCTTCTATTAAAGCATTATCTATGTCTGAAGAATTTGAATTGTATCCTTTAGCATAATTGAATTCTATATTATTTTCTTTGAAATATTCTTCTGCAGTATCTATTTTGTATGCATTTATGAGAGAGCTTCCATTACCTTGATATCTAGGCTTTTGAGCGAATTCTCCTATTACAGCAATTTTACTTTCTTTTTTTGCAGGAAGTATTTTATCTTCGTTTTTTAATAATACTATAGAGTTTTCAGCGATTTTTCTAGCTATATTATGATGTTCTTCTTTATCATAATCGACATTATCATAAATATTATCCATAGAATATAAAGAGAAATATAAAAGTCTTTCTACAACTTTATCTAATATTTTTTCATCTATAATAGTTTCTTTAACGGCATTATAAACTTTTTTATCATCTTCTCCATTAGTTGAAGGCATTTGTAAATCAAGTCCAGCCTTTAAAGCTTCAACTCTATCATTTACAGCCCCCCAATCTGAAACAACAATACCATCGAATCCCCATTCATCTCTAAGTATATCTGTAAGCAAGTATTTATTTTCTGATGCGAATGTTCCATTAACACTATTATAAGCACACATAACAGTAGAAGGTTTAGCCTCTTTCACAGCTATTTCAAATGCATATAAATATATTTCTCTTAAAGCTCTTTCATCAACAACACTGTCTATTATAAGCCTTAAAGTTTCCTGATTATTAGCGGCAAAATGTTTGAGGCTTGACTGTATTCCATTATCTTCCAAACCATTTATCCAGCCGCTAGCCATTTTTCCTGCAAGATAAGGATCTTCTGAAAAATATTCAAAATTTCTTCCGCATAAAGGAGAACGTTTAATATTTACTCCTGGCCCTAATACAACAGCTACTTTATTTGCCTTTGCTTCTCTTGATATAGCTTCACCCATTTCATACATTATATTAGGATCAAATGAGCAGGCAGAGCAGCATGCGGTAGGAAAGCAGGTTGATGAAACGGACTTTTGCAAACTTAATTCATCGGATTCAGTGCTTTGTTTTCTCACTCCATGAGGGCCGTCTGTTAAGTATACAGAGTCTATTTTCAATCTGTCTATTGCTTTTGTTGACCAAAAATCTTTACCGCTTAAAAGAGAGACTTTTTCTTCCAAAGTCATTTCTTTCATTAATTCTTTTATTTTTTGCGAGTATTTATTATCATTCATAATTCAATACCTCAAAATTTGATTATTATATTTATATGATAGTATAAATATTTTAGTAAATCAATATAAATTATATATATTCTTATGAAGAAGATTAACTATTTTTT
>CASEHG010000413.1 GCA_949287565.1 uncultured Brachyspira sp. | reverse complement strand
TATTATTTATAGGTACTCCAAAAACTAATCCATCATATTTATAGAAATAAAATTGTTTTTCTGTATCATTTCTGCTTGATGTTTCAAAAGGATTAATTCCTCTATAAACATATATTTTTAAATTTTGTATAGGAAGTTCTAAAACCATTGTTCCTAAACTACCTGTGTTTGTGCTTTCTCCATAAGGAGCTTCATAAATAAATTCATTTTTTGATACATTTCCAGAATTCCAGCTTCTTATATAATCTACTGTTATTATATCTCCTGTAGTTTCATCTATTACATCAGCCTTTCCTGTATCTTTAAAAAAATTAAAAGTTGGTACAGTATCTTTATCTGTTTTAAATTTTAAAAATAATGTATCATATTTGTTTTCTGTTGGTGTAGTTCCTCCGTCTCCATTTTCTCCATTATTTGGGTTGTTTGGGTTGTTTTTTGAACATGATACAATAATAATCATTGATAGAATTAAGATATATAGTTTTTTAATCATAAATTTTTACTCCCTACATTTTTGAAGAATTGTAGTTTATTTTTAATAAAATTCAAGTAATCAAATATATTCAAATATCAAAAAACAAACACTTTTTATATAATGTCTTTTTTGTTATTAAAAATAATGATACATTTTATACAAAAATGATTTTTATATATATTTTACAAATAAAAACAAAGACATTTCACTAAAATTGTATATTTTTTATATTGAGTTTTTATTAATGTTATTTTAATATGTTCTAGTTAAAATAATATTAATAAAAGGAGTAAAGCAATATGAAAAAAATAGTTATTTTATTAAGTTTCGTTTTATCAGCATTTATTATATCATCATGTGCTGAAAACAATCCAAACAATCCATCTGATAACACACAAAATAATAATATCACTCTTGCAGAGAGAGCTGGTACTTACAGCGGACAAATTACTCAACCTCAAATGAGCTTGATAATGGTTCTTGATAATACAGGAACTTTAACATCATTAATTGTTAATGAAAATGAAAGTGTAGATCCAAATAGTCCTATAAAAGTGGGAGATCCTAATTCAAAAGAAACAGTTTTTGGTCCATTTACTGCAAATGTTACTTTGATGGGACAACCTTCAAATGCCGAAATAAAAGTAACATTTAAATCAGGAACAGATAAAACACAAGGAGCTACAGCTAATATTGATATTACGCCTGACAATGTATTTAATCCAACAATTAATACTGATTTACAATATCAGGCTAATTAATTTTATATTTCTAATAATATGAAGAACATACTATATCTAATAATTGTTGCAGCTTTTTTATGCTCATGCATGAATCCCTTTAATTCAAGAGATAAATATTATTATGCTAATAAAAAACAATATTATTCAGATATAGATATGCCTTCATATAGCCCTGATGATACAACAGATCCTTTTAACAGCAAAGAGGATTGGAATAGAATAGATTATAAATTTAATGGAAATGACCTTTATAACTATTTTATGAAGATAAGTTTCGATGTTCATACAGTTCCTATTTATAGTTTTTTTATCCCTAATGACGGCAGAGAATGGAAAAAAAATTCTAGGAGTGATTATGAGGAATATACTTTTGATGCCAGTGAAGATGGAAATACAACAGAAAGTCCTATAATTTCAGGTGCTATAAAAATATCCCCTATGACAGTACATCGCTACGGAAAAAACCCTTTAGTAAGTTCTGACGGATTTTATAATTCTTCTGAAAGAATAGATAGGTTTTTCTTTATAAGAGCAGCAGGAAATGCTATAGTTGAACTTGATAATTATTTAATAGCCATAGATACATACAGTAAATTTATATTTGCTTATGCTAAAATTACTGATTATATTGATATGTTTGGACAGCTTCTTCCTACTGAGTTTCAAGCTATAGAACGCTATCATTTGGGATATAAATTTTATGAGTATGATCCTATAGGTTTTATCGATGAAAATAAAAATATTATTCTCTATCAAGTATATGCTGATGATATGACAGCCAACTCTTCAGAATATGTACCAAGATATACAGGAATCAATGGTAATGCCGCACAGCAGATAGATAAAACTACAACAGGGCATTCACCTTATGCAAGAGAAGCAGCTAAATAATAATTACTCTTTATAATTTTCTTTTTTATCTATATATTTTCTCACTAGAGTTTTGATTCTATCGTATTTAAAACCTTTACGCATTAATGTCTTTATAATATAATCTTCTTTTCTTTCTTTATGTTCATATAGTTTATAATATTTTCTTATAGCGTCTTTTAAAGCTTTATCATCTATTCTATCGCTTATAGAGTTTTGTGCTTTTTCTATCAAACTTGGTTTTACTTTATTTTTCTTCAAATAATCTATTATATGTCTTTTGCTTTTGCCTTTAAGCTTTAAACTATTAATAGCTATTTTTACGAATCTTTTATCGTCTATAAGATCATATTCTTTGCAGTAATTTACGGCATGTCTTATGAATCTTTTTTTATGTCCTTTTTTTGTGAGTTTTTCTCTAAGCATACCCTCGCTTATAAATCCGCGTTTTAGTATAGATACTGCAGATTTTCTTGCAGCAGACTCAAAAGCTCTGAATTTTATATGAGGTATTTCATCGTATTCAAGTTCCATTCCCTCATATAAATCTAGTTCATAGAGTCCGTTTTTGGGTATAGTGAATACATCTCCGCCTGATACTTTGATATGTATCTTATCGCCTTTTAATTTCATTTTTAAAATAACCATAATAGAAATATTATAATAAATACAAATAGTTTTCAAGTATTAAATTTAAAAACTTTATTTACATACCCCGCCCAAGTTGTGATTAGGATTTTAGTATACCTAAACAAATATACTTTGTCAAAAATAAATTTATGTTTTGGTTTTATATTTGGGGCTTTGCCCCAAACCCCACTTCTTTTGTTGCCACAAAGAAGCAAAAAGGCTGCATTTTGAGTTAAATTTAGTAATTTATCTTACATGTAAAACATAATTAGTATGATTTAATACTAATTTTATATTCGCACTTTCGCCGCAGGCGTACTTCGTATGGTTCTTTGGTGAAGCCCGCAGAGCGTAAGCGGCGGGAAAAAAAACAACAAAAAAATTGACAAACTTAAAAATTTTGAGTATATTTACCGCACGGTGAGAAAATTTTTTAATATGATAAAAGTTGTATTATTAAATTTATTTATGTTTTTAGTTTAGCTTAGCGTTCGTTAAAAAATTAAAAACTTAAAAAATACATGAAACTAAAAAATAAAATCATCTGTATTTTCTGATATCTTCTTTTTTAATATATTTCTTTTTATTTTGATTTCTTTTAATATATCCGAAGCTAATTTAACATCTTTAAGCGATTTTCTTATCTGCCAAAATCCAGTATCCCATAAAGATATTTTGAATTTTTCTTTATTGATTTTTTCTATATTGGAATAAAAATATTTATAAAGTTCTTCTGCACTATTCATCAATTCAGATGCTTCATCAGATATGTAGTTTTTGTTATTTTCTAAATATTCAAAGCAGAATCTTTTTTCATTATCGTATTTGAAGAAAGTACAGCCGGAATATACTTTTTTATAATCAAAAGGGTAAAAATGATTTATGATAGTATAGTATTTATCTTTATAAAATATATTATCCATAGCGGATGTTTGATTGGAAGTAGAGAATAAAGTCCATATTACACAGTCTAATATAAATTTTCTATTAAGTTCATTTTTAGGTATGCAAAATTGATCGCTGCCATTAAGCCAGTCAACTTTAGCAGTTCTTCTAACGGCATGTATTATCATGGCTTTTTCAAAATTTTCTTTTGTGATTGAAAGAGATCCGGCAGAAGCCTGAGGAGCAGAAAATATTGCTGTAAGATTTTGTTTTTGCAAATCACTTCCGCAGCTCATAAGTGAACCTATAAAGCCATCGCATACTTTATCTCTTATATCTTTTCCTGATGTTTTTACTTTTATTGCTGATGAAAGCGGTACAAATGTTGATGAAGTTTTTATCCTTTTTATCCATTTGTTAAGAAGATTATCACTTTCTATTACATTATAACTTTTTTTATTTATTATATTGCAATCATCATCGAGAACATCGAGAATAATATTTTCAGTTTTTATATTATGATTATTATTTATTTCCCAAATTATAAAGCTTACAGGAAATGGGGTAGTTTTTGATGTGTTGTCAAAATTAGATGAAGAGAAAATAAAGCCATTTAGAAATTTATAATTGCATACCTTGTTTCTAAACTTTTCATTGTTATTGTATTTTATATAATTAGTTTTGGAAAATACTGCAAGATAAACTTTATCATTGTCTTTAAACTCTTTATGTATTCTAAACATAAACTGAGCATACAATTCTCTTGAGGCATCACCCAATTTTTCTTTATGCATCATATCTCTAATCTTGCTTATACTTACATTTTTTTTGCTTTTTGAGTTTGTACCTGCTACCTGACTTGTGGCATAAGGCGGATTGATTAATATAAGCCATTTTATATTTTTATTATTTAAATCGTCTTGAAGATTTTTAGGAAGTTTATTATATTCAAAATCATTATCTTTTATATCATCATTAAGGTAATCATATTGAAACAGGCAGGCATTTTTAAATTTTTCTTTAGAATATTCTATATCTTTATCATCTATTGTAGACATATAAAGATATTTATGATATTTCTCATCAAGATAATATTCTAAATTACCTGTACCAGAGGACATATCCCATATTCTATAATTACCATTTTCTAACTCTTTTTTGTCTATCGTATTGTATATGTATGACAAAGATTTTTCAGCGAAATTTAAAGGAGTATAAAACTCTCCTAAATATCTTTTTTTAGAATTATGTTCATTCATATAACACTAGAGTAAATAGATTAAATATTAGAATCTAGCACTCAAATAAGGCATAGGATTCTTATGATCTCCTCCAACTCTAATCTCGAAATGGCAGTGTATTCCTGTAGTTCTTCCAGTATTTCCTATTAGGGCTATTTTTTCGCCTCTTTTTACCTTCTGACCATAATCAACAAGAAGTTTAGAGTTATGTCCGTATGCAGTTTGATAACCATTAGCATGAGTAATTAAAACGAACCATCCATATCCGTTTCTCCATCCTGCAAATGTAACAGTACCATCAGCAACTGCAAGTATAGGAGTACCATAAGGTCCTGCTATATCTACACCATAGTGATAGCTTTTTTCCTGATTGAAAGGAGAAAGTCTGGCACCGAATCCGCTTGATATTCTTCCGCCTCCTGCAACAGGCCAGCCTAAAGGAATTTCTTTATGTATTTTTGGAGATACTTCCATAAATGAAAGAATATTTTTCTGATATGAATCTAATTCGCCTAGCATTTTTTCGATATTACCGGATTCATTGTTGTTTAAATTATTATTAAATGTACCTATATCATTATAATCTATAGCATAAGATATAGATTTCATAACATTATTATATTCTGTTAATGCTTTAGAGAATCTATTAAGAGATTTTTTATAATCTTCTATTAATGTATAAGTTTTAGCTTCTCTTGCTGAAAGAGTATTATAAAATTCTCTAGCTTCTTTCTGTCTATTATATGCATCATAACCTGTATAAATCAAAGCAGAAAATACTAATACAAGAAATAAAATCATAAAATTATTGATAGGAAGTCTTATACCATGCTCTTCATCATCATAGAATATAAGTATGCTTCTTTCATGATTGCCTTTTCTTTTAATAGCATCTACAACTGATTTAAATAAATGTCTTATTCCGTAAGTAGCATTATATAATTTATTTAATACTTTTTTAGTTCTATTAAATTTTATTTTTGCTTTTGGAGCTTTATATCTTGAAGTAGGTTTTAATTGAACATTTTTTTTATAGTTTATATCGAATCTGGAATTTGAATTATCAGCAGATTTATTAGCATCTTTGAAGTTGCCTACAAATTGTTTAGCTAATTTTTTTACATCTCTTGAAGTTTCTTCCAAATAATATTTATCCAACTGAGCATTGGACTTCTTTTCTTTTGTTGTAGTATCGTCTGTAATTAAAATAGTAAGCTCCTTAAAAATCAAATAATCCTCTTTCTTCATTATAATTATCGTCATACTTTGAAGAAAGATTTAAGTAACCATAAGCCTTATTTGTAGCGACTCTGCCTTTTGGCGTTCTTTTTATAAAGCCGCATTGTATAAGATAAGGCTCTATTACATCCTCTATAGTTTCTATCTGTTCAGATAAAGATACAGATAAAGTATCAACTCCTACAGGGCCTCCGTTATAATGTTTAATAATAGTATTTAAATAAAGTTTGTCAAGTGCTTCAAAACCGTTTTTATCTATTCCTAATTTTTCAAGAGAATCACATGCAAACTCTTCATCTATTTTTAAAACATCATGTACAGTGGCAAAGTCAAAAACTCTTCTTAAAAGCCTATTAACTATTCTTGGTGTTCCTCTAGATCTTGAAGCTATAGAAATGGCAGCCTCATCTGTAATATCTATATTAAGAAATTCTGAACTTCTCTTTACTATATCAGCCAAATCTTCATTAGTATAAAATTCTAGTCTTTCTACTATTCCGAATCTATCATATAAAGGCGTACTTAATAAACCGCTTCTTGTTGTAGCACCTATCAAAGTAAAATGCGGTAATTTCACCCTGAAACTTTTAGCAGATGTCCCTTCTCCCACCTTTATATCTACAAAAAAATCTTCCATAGCTGAATAAAGGACTTCCTCAACTACGGTTCTAAGTCTATGTATTTCATCTATAAATAGTATATCTTTTTCACCCAGAGTAGTGAGTATAGAAGCCAAATCTCCAGGACGCTCTATTATAGGTGCTGATGTAGCTTTTATATTGCTTCCCATTTCATTTGCTATTATTTGGGCTAATGTCGTTTTTCCAAGTCCTGGAGGACCGTAAAATAATATATGATCTAAAGAAACATCTCTTTTTTTAGCACTGTCTATAAAGACTTTCAATTTTGATTTTATATTTTTCTGTCCCAAAAAGTCATCAAAACCTTGAGGTCTTATATTATTATTGGGCTTATCATAAGAGTTTTCTTCAGCATTTGTTATGCTTTCTTTATCCATAGTTTATGAATTATATATTAAAATTCTTTAAATAACAAATTTCTTAACACGCGGTGAGATGATATTATATTTAAAAACAGTTATTATTAAAGTATTATTCTATTATACACAGCTAACTAAACGCGTGCTGAATTGATTATTAATATAATAAAATCTTGGGTGGGGTTTATCATTTCTTATTGAAGCTATAATAGAAAATTAATATTGTCAATTTAAAAGTAAATTATTGAGTATAAAGGGCGGGGTATGTGAATAAAGTTTTAAAAATTAATTATACTTGCCCACCCTTTAGGCTTTTTACATCGTTAAGTCATTTCTATATTATTTTTCTTTTTTGTTTCAAACTGTTATTTTAACTGCCCACCCAGAATTTTTTTTAAATTTTTTATGTACTAACCGCACGCAAAGTATAATTAACAATATATATCGATTGTAAATTAAATTTAAATTATATAAAAAAATGTATTTACCGTGCGTTAAATAAACTATATCTCGCTTATAACTACATCTGCAGAAATACCATGTTTGCCTTTTAAAGATTCATAAGCTGAAGATGCCCCTTTAGGTACATATATATTTTTTAAAATAGTACCTTTAAAAGTATTATCTCCATTTATTGAAGGAGGATTAGCTGACAAAAATGTTATGCTTGTTAATGACTCACATGTAGAAAAAACAAGATCTCCAATGCTTATAACAGTAGCAGGTATTGTAATAGTTGTTAATTTTCTACAATAGCCAAAAGCAGAGTCACCTATAGTTGTTAATTTTGGATTTGTACCTTCAAACATAATATTTTCAGCACCGCTACATGCATAAAAAGCTAAATCCTCTATAGATGTAACAGACTCTGGTATAGTTATAGTTTTTAACCCAGAACAGCTAGCAAAAGCAGATTTAGGTATAACACTTAAATTTTTAGACAATTTCATGCTTTGTAATTGCCTGCATGCCTCAAATGCCTCTTTTCCTATACTTATTACAGAATCAGGCATATCAATACTTTCTATAGCAGAAATTTCAAAAGCATAATCATTTATAATTTTTAGTCCATTAGGTAAGCTAATATTTTTTACTTTTGTATTATAAAAAATACTGCCTCCTATTTCTATTAAACTTTTAGGCATATTTACTTCTGTTAAAACTTTGCAATTAAAGAATACTTCGTTTCCCAAAATAGTTATATAATCAGGAAGAACAACTTTTGCTATATTATAATTGTCAAGCGAAGTATTTACTAATATATAATCAGGAAGTTTATTATTTTGAAATTTTACATTTTCAAATGATACTATTATATCTTTAATGTCTTTAATCTCATTTATTATAGTACCAAGACTGCTAGATTTATCATAATATTTTGTAGAAACGCCTTTAAGTATTAATTTATATTCGCCATTATCTTTAAAATATTTTTCTAATGATTCCCTTATATTTTCAGCAGTAGCAGTATCTATTTCTAAACCATATTTATTTAATTCTTCTTCTGTCATTGGCGGTTCTGTAGGTTCAGTGATATTTCCGCTATTATTATCAGTATTATTAGGAGATGTTACTGATCCTCTGCATGATAATAAAATCATCAAACATAAAATTATTAATATTATTTTTCTCATTTTTTAATTCCTATTATTTATATAACTATTCCAAATCCATAATCTTTTAATATATTAATGCTTTTTTCTGAAAATAAATAATTAATAAAATCTCTTGCCTCTTTTTCTTTCAAAGATTTTTTAAGTACAGCAATACTATAAACTATATCTGTATGAGTTTTAGGCTCAGCAGCTATTTGTAAATCATTATTATTATTAAGTATAGCTTCTGTTATATAAACTATTCCACAGTCTATTTTATCATTTTTTACCAAATCAATTACTTCTTTAGTATCCTTACCATATATAATTTTATCTGAAATCATATCATATATACCTAAACAACTATATTTTGTCAAAAAATATTTTTTATATTGTTGTTATTTTCGGGGACTAGCCCCCGAACCCCCAGTTCTTTTGTTGGCACAAAGAACCAAAAAGACTGCATTTTTAGTCTAAATTTAGGTTATA
>CASEHG010000412.1 GCA_949287565.1 uncultured Brachyspira sp. | reverse complement strand
TATAATAATAGTTATATATATTTGATATCTTGAATATTTATTTAATATTCAGGATTTAAATAATAAAAGGAGATTGAAATGATTAAATTTGTTTTGGTAGGTGCAGGAAGTGCACAATTCGGATGTGATATGCTTGGAGATATTTTCTCTACTAAGTCATTAGATGGTTCTCATATAACTTTACTTGATATTAACCCTAATGCTTTAAAAAAAGTATATGATTATGTTAAAGAGTTTATTGAGGCTAATAAATTAAATTTTACTGTTGATGCCACTACAGATAGGAAAGAGGCTTTCAAAAATGCTGAGTTTATTATAAGTTCAATAGAGGTTGGAGATAGATTTCAATTATGGGATGAAGATTGGAAAATACCTATGCAGTATGGTATTCATCAGGTTTACGGAGAAAATGGAGGACCTGGAGGAGTATTTCACTCTTTAAGAATTATTCCGCCTATTTTAGATATAGTAAAAGATGCTATGGATATATGTCCTAATGCTTATATATTCAATTTCTCAAATCCTATGACTGCTATATGTACTGCTGTAAAAAGAGTTTATCCTAATGCTAAATTTATTGGTATGTGCCATGAGATAGGCTGGCTTCATAAATGGCTTCCAAAAATTTTAAGAATGAATTATGAGTCATTTGATATTAAAGCAGGAGGACTTAATCATTTCAGCTGCTTATTAGAAATTAAAGATAAAAAAACAGGAAAGGATTTATATCCTGATGTATTAAAAAATGCACATGGTTATTTTGAGCATGAAGTAGGCTATAGTGATTTATTAAAATACGCTAAAGCAAATAATGCATTTTCAAAAACAGAAAGTTTTGATCACTCTATAGAAAATAAATTAAAAGGCGAATTTATATGGGCTGACAGAAGATTATTAAAAGTGATATTAGAAAAATATAATCTTTTGCCTATAACAGTTGACAGCCATTTCGGTGAATATATAGGCTGGGCTTGGGACGTTGTTGATCATAGAGGAATATTAGATTTCTATGAATTATACAGAACTGTACTTTCTAAAGCAGAACCTAAAATAGAATTAAGAGTAAAAGAAAGAGCTTCAAGCATAATAAACGGTATAGTTACAAATGAAAGCTATGTAGAAGAGGCTGTTAATATTTTGAATGATGGGTTAATAGAAGATTTACCTAGCTGGATAGCAGTTGAAGTTCCTGCTGAAATAAGCAAAGACGGAGTTAAAGGGGTAAAATTAAATAATGTTCCTAAAGGTTATTTATCACTTTTAAGAAATTATGTAAGCGTATATGATTTAACTGCTGAGGCTGCTATACACCATAAAAAAGAGTATGCTATACAGGCTATACTTGCTAACCCTGTTGTTAATGTATGTAAAAATATTGAAGAGATGGTTGATAGAATGATAGATTCTCAAAAACCATATTTAGATTATTTAAAATAATTTATTTTTATTTTTGTCTTCGTTTGATAAAGGAGGATGCAAATATTTTAGAGATTATAAAGCTCTGAATTATGATATAAAAATTTAAATTGAGGGGGATATAAATGTTTGCTAATATTGATTTAAGGGCTAGTTTCCAAAAATTTGGGGCGGCCATGTTTGTACCGGTATTACTTTTTTCGTTTTCCGGTTTAGTTGTAGGATTAACTATTATTTTTAAGGATCAGTCTATAGTAGGTAATTTGGCTAATCCTGATGGAACATTCTACAAATTAGTATTTATAATAGAAGAAGGTGCTTGGACTATATTCAGAAATATGCCTTTATTTTTCTGTTTAGGTATTCCTATAGGACTTTCAAAAATGGCACCTGAAAGAGCAATATTAGCAACTTTGATATGCTACTTATCATATAATTATTTTATAGCTGCTATACTTAATTTCTGGGGTCCTCAGTTTGGAGTTGATTTCACTCAGGAAGCAGGCGGAGTAAGCGGTTTAGCTTTAATAGCTGGCATTAAAACATTAGATACAAGCATAATAGGTGCAATATTTATAGGTGTAGTAATCACTACTATTCATAATAGATTTTATGAAACAAAACTTCCTGATTATTTGGGAGTATTCCAAGGAACATCTTTTGTACATATTATAGGTTTCTTTGTTGTATTGGTTTTAGCATTCTTAACATGTTTGATATGGCCTAAGATACAGGCTTTAATAGCTTCAATGCAGAACTTCTTAGCTAGTGCAGGCGGAGCAGGAGTATTTATATATACTTTCTTAGAAAGAATATTGATACCTACAGGACTTCACCATTTCATTTATGGACCTTTTATTTACGGGCCAGCTGTTGTACCTGAAGGTATAGAACCTTATTGGATAAGCCATGTTTCTGAATTTTCAAATATGGTTGAGCCTCTTAAACAATTATTTCCTGAAGGCGGATTTGCTTTGCATGGAAACTCTAAAGTATTCGGAGCTCCTGGGCTTGCTTTAGCTATTTACTTCTGTGCTGATAAAGAAAATCGTGAGAGAATGGCTGCTTTGCTTATACCGGTAACATTAACATCAATACTTGTAGGTATTACTGAACCTTTAGAGTTTACATTCTTATTTATATCTCCTTTTTTATTTTTAGTGCATTCTATTTTGGCTGCTAGTTTATCTACAGTATTATATGTAGTTGGAGGAGTAGTAGGAAACTATGGATCAGGATTAATAGCTTTCATAACGCAAAACTGGATATTTGCTATGAAAAATCATTCATCTATGGTTATAGCAAATATTGTCATAGGACTCATATTTACTGGTATATGGTTTGTTGTATTTAGATTTTTGATATTGAAATTTAATATTCCTACTCCGGGAAGAGGTGACAGCGAAACTAAACTATACACCAAAAAAGATTATAGAGAAAGAGAAGCTAAAAAATCAAGTTTTGATGATCAGGCTGCTGCTTATTTGGAGGCATTGGGTGGAAGAAATAATATAGAGCATGTTACTAATTGTGCTACCAGATTAAGAGTAACCGTTAAAGATGTAAATCTTGTAAAAGATGTAGATGCATTCAAAGAAGGCGGTGCTCATGGACTTGTTAAAAAAGGAAATGCTATACAAATAATAGTAGGTTTATCAGTTCCTCAAGTAAAAGCTAAATTTGAAGAACTTTTGAAAACTGGTGAATAATAAATTTTAATATTTTTTAAGGAGTAATAAAATGAAAAAACATTCAGTTGTTATAGCTGGAGGCGGAAGTACTTTTACGCCGGAAATTATTTTAATGCTTTTAAGTGAAGAAGGAAGATTTCCTTTATCAGAATTGAAATTATATGATAATGATGCAGAAAGACAGGCTATAGTTGGAAATGCTTGTGCTATCATCATGAAAGAGAGAGCTCCTCATGTAAAATTTTCTTTCACAACAGATCCTAAAGAGGCTTTCACTGGAGTTGATTTTGTTATGGCTCATATAAGAGTTGGTAAATATGAAATGCGTTCTTTAGATGAAAAAATACCTCTTAAATACGGATGCGTAGGACAGGAAACTTGCGGTGCCGGCGGTATGGCTTATGGTATGCGTTCTATAGGAGGAGTTTTAGAGCTTATAGATTATATGGAAAAATATTCTCCTAATGCTTGGATGCTTAACTATTCTAACCCTGCTGCTATAGTTGCTGAAGCCTGCAGAAGATTAAAACCTAATTCTAAAGTTTTAAACATCTGTGATATGCCTGTTGGTATAGAAGATATCATGGCATCTATATGCGGTTTGAAATCAAGAAAAGAAATGCAAGTAAGATACTTCGGTTTGAACCATTTTGGTTGGTGGACTAGTATAATAGAAAAAAGCACAGGCAGAGATTTAATGCCTATATTAAAAGAATTCGTTTCTAAAAACGGATACTTACATCCATCTATGGAAGGACATGTAGATGCTGATTGGCATTCTACTTATGAAAAAGCTAGAGATGTTTTGGCTGTTTCTCCAAACTTTATGCCTAATACTTATTTCAAATATTATTTATTCCCTGATTATGTAGTAAGCCATTCAGATATTAATTATACTAGAACTGATATGGTTAGAGACGGCAGAGAGAAAAGAGTATTTGGAGAATGCAGAAGAATAACAGAGGCAGGTACTGCTAAAGATTCTACATTTGAAGTAGGAGGACATGCTACTTATATAGTAGATTTAGCTTGTGCTATAAGCAATAATACAGGAGAAAGAATGTTATTAATAGTTCCTAATAATGGTTCTATAATAAACTTTGATCCTACTGCAATGGTTGAAATACCTTGTATAGTTGGCTGCAATGGTCCTGAGCCTTTGGTAATGGGAGAAATTCCTAGATTCAATAAAGGATTAATGGAGCAGCAAGTAGCAGTAGAAAAATTAGTTGTTGATGCTTGGATAGAAGGTTCATATTTGAAAATGTGGCAGGCTATCAGTATGTCAAGAACTGTTCCTAGTGTTGAAGTTGCTAAGAAAATATTAGATGAGCTTATTGAAGCTAATAAAAAATATTGGCCTGAATTAAAATAATTATTTTTTAATAATTATATGATATTAGAATAGGGAAGGGGAATTATTACTCCTTTCCTATTTTTTGTATATATTGAAAATTTTTAAGTTTCTCAAATATTCGCCTATACCCTACGGGTACACTTCGTGCGGGCTTTCCGCACAGTACTACAAATTATTATGGATAGCCAACTATACGTGCGGCTGATTACTTGTTATTGTACAAAAATAATAATTTATATTACAGATAAAACATATTTTACTACTATGTCTTAATATTTCATATTATTTATAAATTATAATTACATTCAAAAATAATCAAATATTGACAGAATGTAGTTGTTTAGGTATAAACTATTACTAAAAAATTTATTACATATTTATAATATAATTGTTTTATTAAAAAATTAATTATAGGAATAGTAAATGCAGATAATAAATATATTCGATAAAACTATAATAGAATTTGCTCATAGTTTACATAATAATTATCAAATATTAGATTTATTCTTTTCATCTATAACATATTTAGGTGAATCAATTCCTTTGATGGTATTTACAATTATATTAATATTTATAAAAAGGACTAGAGTTTGCGGTATTAATATGGCTGTAAGTTTATTTATATCTATATTTATAGGAGCTATTATATTAAAACCATTAATAGCAAGAGAACGTCCTTTTACAGATCCCATTTATAATGAATATTGGATTGCTGTTGGCAAGCATCTTGAAACTTCATTTTCATGTCCTTCTTCTCATACTACTGCATCATTTGCAGTGCTTTTTCCTATTTTTCTTTATTTTAATAAAAGCTATAGTTTTATAGCTTTATTAATTGCAGCATTAATAGGCTTTTCAAGAGTTTATTTGGTGGTTCATTATCCTAGTGATGTAGTGTTTGGGGCATTTATTGGAATAACAGTATCTTGTTTAACTTGTTTTATTTTTAAAAGATTGAATATTGAATATAGATTAAATCAAATTCCAATCATAAATAAATTTGATAATCCATAAATATAATAAAAAGCCCAAACCTTATTTGGTAAGGGCTTTTCATTCATTATTATCAATAAACATATTTAGAAATTGAAGAAGTATAAATAATCATCAGAAAGATCTTCTTCTTCCTCTATTTCTGAAGCTAATATAAACTCTACAGTAACATTTTTTTGTTTAGCTGTAGATAAATTCAAATCCAAATTAGCTCTTCCTATAACTTTAGCAGGTGCATCTGTAAGAACTATTATCAATCTTTTTTGATTAATATAATCGAATGTTTCCAATGCTTCTTGCAAAGCTTCATACATAGGTTCTGCCTTATCTCCGCCTCCTGCAGCATAGAAATAATTAACTTCTCTATTGATAAAATTAATATTGTCGCTGAAGTCTATCTTTTTTGTAAGATAAGTATCTTTAACATCTCTGTAAAGTAAAAAACCTACTCTTGAATATTTATGATTATCAAATAATTCTGTAATCATACCTCTTATGTCTCTTTTTATTGTTTTTAAATAAGGATGCATACTTTCTGTTGTATCTAGCACTACAACTAAGTCTATACTTCCTTCATTCTCATATCTTTTAATAATGTTTTTAAATTGTTTACTCAATTCTTCTTTATCTTTTACATAATTATTAGGAGTATTGAATGATTTACTAGCATTATTTAAATTATCCATAGCTTCCAAGTTATAATTGAAATTTTCTTTTATTTCAGGTTCTTCTATAGATTTTTTTTCTTCTACAGGCTTTTCAACAATATTAGCAGAAGATAAAATTTTTATCTCATTATTATCTTTTTGAGGCTGAGCATCTTTTTTTACTATTATAGTATTTGTAGAAGTTTCTATAACTCTATCTCTAGGTCTGATTTGTACAGGGCCTTCATTTCCTCCGCTAGGCATTTGAGGAGGAGTTACTTCTTTTTGTATATTTGTAGTTTCTATAACATAATCTATAGGATACGTAAAGCTCTCACCTTGAGTATTAAATACATTGAAAGATAAATATCTATCTTCTGGCATCTGTTTAAAATATGCTTTTATATAGAGTTTTTTACCTAAATCTCTATTAAAAGTATCCTCTAATATTATACCGCTGCTGTCATAATTTCCTGTATTTCCATAAGAAGTATCTATTAATTTATATGATGTATTTGTTTTTCCTTCTCTTACATAAAATGCATATTCTCCGTTATCTCCTCCGGAGTAGTATAGATAGAATGCATATAGATCGCCTTCTTTTTCAACATTTCTAAGTGTTATAGTAGGTGTTGAAATTTCAGCGTCATTTGCTTTTAATATTATTTCATTATTTATTAAAGTATCGTTGTTAATATTATAAGCCTCTAAAATTAGAGTAATATTATCCCTTAAAGTAAATGAAGAATTATTGTTTCTTCTATCTAAATATACATTTTGCGGAATAAATACTTTAAATACTTCCCCTAGTTTATAATGATAATCGCTTTCTCTTATTCTGATTATAGAGTTAGTACTGCCGCTATTATCAATATAAAGATAAGAATTAAAACCGTCTTGGCTTTTTAATTGTATTCTATATCCATATACATTCGGCTTTTTCTTTAAATAAAGCTGATATCCATTTATAAACTTTACTATTTCTATATCGTTAGTAGTAATTTCTAAAGAATAGGTATTTACGGCGATTTGACCATATAAATTTTCTAAAGTAGAAATGAATACTACCGATAAAATAACAAACAAATATTTATATCTTATGTTTTTCATGTTGATACCCTCTTACAAGTTATTATCGGTTAAGGATATCATAAATCTGCATTGTTATGTTAATTGAACTATAATATTTTTAATAATGAGTTTACATAATCCTTAAATTCTATATATCATAAAATATTTTTTACTTCAATAACTTCGCTTGATTCCATAAAATTATTTATTGTTACTAATTTTATTGAATGAGTGCCGTCATTAAGTTCTGCATGGGCTATAAAATAATAATTGATTCCTTTTACAACTTGGCTTGCAGCGTAAAGTTCAGGAGTATATTTTGCATCTTTAATATCTTTAACTGCATTTTTAAATACTTTGATGATATCATTAGCTTCTTTAGAATTTGATATATTAATTTTAGCTTCGTCAGATGATGTGCATACTATTCCGCCTACACTGCTCTGACTGCTTTCTATTATCTTTTCTAATTTTACTATAGATATTTCATTTGAAGGAGATACATTGCATATAATAATTTCATAATATGGCAATGCTGAAGGATATGTTATTTCGCTTCTGCAAATAAAAGCATAATTTATACCATTAACTGTTTGATTTCCAAGATAAAGCATTAATTCTCTTTTTACGCCCAATAAATTCTTCACAGTATCATCAAAAATTGTTTTTATGTTTTCATCTATTGCATTTATTTGTTTAGGATTAATATCCCATTCTCCTGTTTTTACTATCTTTTGTGAATTCTGCTGTGAATTATTAGTTTGTTTCTCTGATTGATTAGAGCATGATACTATTGATATAAAAGATATAAGAATAGTAAAAAGTATTAATATTTTTTTCATAATGTTTTCCTTTAAAAATTATTGATATATAAAACAGTTTATACAATAAATAGAAATAAATACAATCTAAAAACAATATGAAATAATGTATTTTTTTAAAAATAATTTATTTTTACATAATTGAATATATGAAAATATTAATAAAAATTTATTATTGATTTAATTATTTTAAATGTTAGAATATACTAACATTTTTATATACGGGAAATTTTATGAAAGATTATGAAAAATTATCAAAAGAACATTTTAATAAGCAAGCTAGTATTTATGATGAAAAGGATACAATTTATTATTCTAAATATGGAAAAATAAGCTGCAATTATGTATCAGAATATTTAAAAAATATAGATTATAATAAACTGCTAGATATAGGCTCTGGAACAGGTTATTTAATAAATATGTTAAAAGATAAAGAAATGACAGAATTTTATGGACTTGATTTATCAGAAGAGATGATAAAGATTGCAGAATCTAAAAATATAAAAAATGCTCAATTTATTTTGGGCAGTGCTAATAAACTTCCTTTTGATGATGATACTTTTGATGTAGTAACATGTATACAAAGTTTTCATCATTATCCATATCCTAATGAGGCTATGAGAGAGGCATACCGAGTTCTTAAAAAAGGAGGACTTTATATATTATCAGATACAGGAGTTGGAGGAATTGCAGCTTGGATAGATAATCATATTTTATTTAAAATAATGAAAAGCGGAGATTGTCATACAGAAAACAAAGAAGGTATATCTAAACTAATGATAAAAAACGGATTTGAAGTAATAGATAAAAAACAAATAAAAGGTTTTATATATTTGGTTGTGGGAAAAAAATAATTGATATATAAAAATTAAAGCTGATAATAAATTTTATTTACCATTTACTATCAGCCTTATTAATAATATTTTATTATAATTATTATTTTTCTAATCTAGCTCTTAAAGTTTTACCCATTTCTTCATAACCTTTTTTACCAAGCATAGCAAACATATTTTTCTTGTATGCTTCTACACCAGGCTGATCAAATGGATTAACTCCAAGTATATGTCCGGATATTCCGCATGCTTTTTCAAAGAAGTATAAAAGCTCTCCTATAGTGAATGGAGTAATTTTATCTAAATCTATTATGATATTTGGTACTCCTCCATCAACATGGGCAAGAACTGTAGCTTCTAATGCTGACTTATTAATTTCATGTAAAGATTTTCCGTCTAAATAATTGAGTCCGTCCAAATCAGAATCTTCTTTTTTCATTTTTAAGTCAATATCTTCTTTATCAACTCTTATAACAGTTTCAAATAATCCTCTTTTACCATCTTGTATGAATTGACCTAAAGAGTGTAAGTCAGTAGAGAAATCAACAGAAGCAGGGAATATACCTTTTTTATCTTTACCTTCGCTTTCACCGTATAACTGTTTCCACCATTCAGATACATAATGCATTCTAGGTATATAGTTAACCATTATTTCTGTGCTGAATCCTTTATTATAAAGAGCATTTCTAAGCATAGCGTATAACATGGAAGGATTTTTCTTGTAATCCATTTCTTTAGTTATTTTTGCCATAGAATCGAAACCTTTAACAAACTCTTCAATGTTGATTCCAGCAACAGCTATAGGTATAAGTCCTACAGGAGTAAGAACTGAATATCTTCCTCCAACATCATCAGGTATAACAAAAGTTCTATATTTATTTTCTGTAGATAAAGTTTTTAAAGCACCTTTAGCCTTATCTGTAGTAGCTATTATTCTTTTAGCAGCACCATCTTTACCGTATCTTTTTTCAGCATATTCTTTTAACATTCTGAAAGCTATAGCAGGCTCTGTTGTAGTACCGCTTTTTGATATAACATTAATATAGAAGTCTTTTCCCTCTAAATAATCTAATAAATGTTTGAAATATTCTCCGTTCATATTATGGCCTGCATATACAACTTGAGTATTTCCTTTTTTAGCCTGAGAGAAAGGATTCAAAAATGATTCAATTACTGCTTTACCGCCTAAATAAGAACCGCCTATACCAACAGATACTAATACTTCAGCATTTTCTCTTATTTCTTTAGCTAATTCATCGATTTCTTTAACCATTTTTAAAGCTTCAGTTGGTAAATTAACCCATCCCAAAAAGTCATTGCCGGCACCTTTTTTGTTTTCAAGAAGTTCATTTGCATATTTAGCATGCTCAGCAAGATATTCTAATTCATGCTCTTGTAAAAATCCTAATACGTTTTTATAATTTATAGATAGCATTTAATAACTCCCTCATTTTATTTTGCTCGATAAATTATACTATAATAATACCGAAAAATAAAGTGAAATAATTTAAAATAAATTGCAGGAAAATAAATAAATGATTTTGTCAGGACTTGAAATAGAAAAAAATCTTGGTAAAGATATAATAATAGAACCATTCAATAGAAAACAATTAAATTCAAATAGCTATAATGTAAAACTTCATGATAAGCTTTTAGTATATAAAGATAATGTTCTTGATATGAAAAAACCAAATGAAGTAGAAGAAATAATAATACCAAAAAGCGGTTATGAGTTAAAACCTAATGAATTATATTTAGGCAGAACTTTGGAATATACTAATACAAAAAAATTCGTTCCTATGATAGAGGGCAGATCATCTATAGGAAGGCTAGGAATATTTATTCATATTACTGCTGGTTTCGGAGATGTTGGATTTGCAGGATATTGGACTTTAGAAATTTTCTGTATAAAACCTATAATAATATATCCAGGGGTTGAAATAGCACAGCTTTATTATCATACAATAGACGGTGAATATGAAGAATATACAAGCAGTAAATACCAGAATAATACTGATGTTCAGCCTAGCATGCTTTATAAAGATTTCAAATAATTTAGTATTTGTATTAAATTAATATTCTTATATTATAAATAATTCATTTCAATTTTGACATTTGAAATATATTTAGTATATACCTAAAGAACTATATTTTGTCAAAAATAATTTTTTTAATTTAAAATATTTGCAGGGCTTTGCCCCCGCTGTGCGTGCCTACGGCAACCCCACTTCTTTTGTTGCCACAGGCGAAGCCCGCCTCACGAAGTGTGCCTACGGCAGACGAGAAGCTATATCCTCGATAAACTCGGATACGCTTCGCGAAAGCCTGCATTTGACGAAGTTCCCTTAGATCTGCGTACCTGTGGCAAGGTGTAGTATAAATTTAGGTTATAGCCTATATTTAACAGGTATATTCTTAATAAAAATTATAGCAATTGCGTTTTTTGCTACTTTTATATTTTTAAACTATTAATTTATAAAATATTAAATAAATACTAAAAGTAAATTAGATATTCCGTTTTCAGAAATTCCTATCATAGAGTGAACAGAGTGCGGTCTTACCCTTATAATATCGCCTTCTTCTAAATCTACGATTTCTTCTTCTACTATATATCTTACTTTACCGCTTAATACTATTACCATTTCTTCAGAAGGATGTTCATGATATGGTATTAATTGATTAGATTTTTGTGCAATGGCATAAACAGTATAGCCTTTATCAGACAAAGTTTCTATCAATCTCTCATCATCTTTTACGCAGTCGAATTCTCTTTCAGTTGTTGATTTGTAGTAATATTGTTCAGTCATTGTACACCTCATTATTATAGTATAATTTCGGCTTATAACCTCTTAAAATTGAATTTATTAAGAGTAATACTATTATACTGTATTTGTATATCTAGTATGAATATTTTATGTAAAATATTATTGACATATGAAATTATATATGGTATTATTTATATAAATTATTATTTTGGAGATTTTTATGGCAGATACAGATATTTATCAAAATAAACAAGCTAGACATTTGCCTATTATTTTATTGTTAGATATAAGCGGATCTATGTCAGAAAATAATAAAATAGGTATATTGAATCAATCTGTTAAAGATATGATAGATACATTTGCAAATTTTAAAAATCCTTCTATACAATTGGATGTAGCTATAATTACTTTTGGAGGAACAGCTAAGATGCATCAAGATATGGTTCCGGCAAATAAAATATCTTGGTCTAATATGCAGGCTTCCGGCGGTACTCCTATGGGAGATGCTCTAACTATAGCTAAAACTATAATAGAAAACAAAGATAAAATATCTTCAAATTCTTATAGACCTGTTGCAATTTTAGTTTCAGACGGTATGCCTACTGATAATTGGGTTGATCCTATGAATGATTTTATTAATAATGGAAGAACTTCTAAAGTTCAAAGAATGTCTATGGGAATTGGTAATGAAGGCAATAGTATGAAAGAACCTTTAGTTAAATTTTCTGGTCAATCACATTATTATTGTGCTTCAGACGCTAAAAATATAATAGAATTTTTTAATTATGTAACTATGAGCGTAATAAAAAGCGCTTCTTCTACAAATCCTAATTCTGTTATATCTCCAACTATTGATATAAACAAGGAAATAGAAAATTTTACAGTTCTTAGCTCTTCTATAGAAGAAGATGACGATTTTTAATATATCAAATATATTATAACTATGAAATTTATTAATAGTTTTGCAAGTGTTAGAGGAAGTGAGCATATAAGAAATAATATACCTAATCAAGATGCTTGTTTTTCTAAATATGATGGTAATATTATTGTATTGACTGTTGCTGATGGTTTAGGCAGCAGAGAAAAATCCCATCAGGGTTCAGCAATAATAGGCGAAACAGTTTATTATTCTTTTAAAAAGTGGATAGAAAATGGAAGTATTTATTTAAATAAGCTTATAAGTTTGATAATACAAAATTGGGAAAGCAAATTTAATAATCCTAATGAATATGCTACAACATGTTTATTTACTGTCATTTATAAAAATAAAATATATGTTGGACAAATAGGAGATGGTATCTTATCTTATATAATAAACGATACAGTGCATATATTAATAAAACCTAACAAAGAATTTGCTAATGTTACTAATTCGATAGCTAATTCTTTAGTAAATGATTGGGTTGTAAGAAGTATTGATTTGAATGCTAATGATAAAATAGCAATATTAATGGCTACAGATGGTATAGCTGATACTTTACTTACAGATAAAATTGGTAGTTTCGTTAACTATATGATAACTAATATAAATAAAGATATTGAATATAGAAATAATTTTTTAGAGAAATTAGCTTCTGAATGGGAATCTATAGATGATAAAACTATATCTTTAATTTATAATTGAGGAATTATTTTATGTCTGATGAATTAAAATTTACATCAGTTATTGATGAAGACAATCATGAGTATTTTATTGAGAAGAAATTAGGAGAAGGCGGACAAGGTGCCGTTTTTAAAATTAAAGGTCAGAATTTAGTTTGTAAAGTTTTATTGGATAATAATGGTAATGTACTTCAAGATAATGCAAAGTATAAAGAATTTAGAAGTAATTTAGAAGAAGTAAAGGTATTAAATCTTCCTGCTTCAATACATATATCAAGACCTGAGTATTTTTTGAAAAAGCCTTATTGCGGTTATATTATGGAATTGATGGATGGTATGATCTCTTTAAATGATATAATAATTCCAAATGATGGTGAGAAAATATCAGAATTTTATAAAAGAACAGGCGGATTATTAAGAAGAATAAAAATATTGAGAACAATAGCTGGAATATTAGAAACTTTAGCTAGAGAATCAATAGTATATGCAGATTTGTCTCCTAATAATATTTATATATCAGAAGATATACATGAAGCAGAAGTTTGGATTATAGACTCAGATAACATGAGATATACTATAGATTTTTCAAAATCTATATGTACGCCTTCTTATGCTGCTCCTGAAATATTTAGCGGAAGAAGAAATAATGATTATTTTAGCGATTCTTATTCTTTTGCTATTATAGCTTTTCAATTTTTGACTATTGCCCATCCTTTTATAGGTGATGCTGTACTTAATCCAAGTAAAGAAAATAATGATGAAGATGATTGGGGAGATGTTGGAGATAATAATGATGTTTATTCCCGTGCTTATAAAGGAGAATTCCCTTGGATATTAGATGAGAATGATAAAAGTAATCATTTTAATATAGATTATTTTCCTGAAAATTTTATTCCATATACAAAAGAACTTTATAATCTTTTTGATAAAACATTTAGTTATGAAGCTAGAAATACTCCAAATATAAGACCTAAAATGTATGAGTGGTATGAGGCTTTATCTAATGCTTTAAACTTGATAATAGAATGCGATTGTGAGAATTCTTATATAAAGACTAAAGAAATAAATCATTGTCCTTTTTGTAAAAAAGAAAGAAATAAAGTATATGTTTTAAGAAGTTATAAATCATACAAACCCAATATACTAAAAAGTTTTATTTATGAGGACAATAATATATCTAAAGATGAAAGTCTTAAATCTTTAATCAATATAAATAATGATATTATTAAAAAAACTAGAAAGAGAAAGATATTAAAAAATATTAATATAAAAGAAAGAGAAATTATTACTTATTCAGATATAACTGTTAAAAAGTTTTTAGATGATATTACTGCTGATGTATTTTATATTGATGTAATAAATGAAAATGAGTATCATATAATTAATAAGACTCAATATCCTTTGTATATTATTGAACCTATTAGAAATACAATTAATGATAGTATAGTAATTGATTCTATTAATAATATAAAATTAGTGTTAGATGAAAATGAAGTATCATTTTTTATGTTTGAAATAAAATTAATGTAATTTATATTTGGAGTTTATTTGTTATGAAAGTAAAAAATATAGATGCTTTGAATAGTTTTACATTAAAGTGCGATTATAATATTTTTAATAAAGATGATATAGATAAGAAATTTTTATTGAATAAGAGAATAGAGTTCTGTAAAATTGATGATGATATATTAGCATATTTTCCTAAAAAGATAAAAAATTATAATAAATATAAAAAACTTGAATACAGACCTTTAAAAATGTCTTATTTAAGAGAATATGTAGAATATCCAATAGAAATTATAAAAGATGAAATATTAATTGATATTCATTTTGCTAGTTCCAGAGATAAATATAATATATTAGAAATTATAAATGATAAACACTATCTCGCTTATATAGAAGATGTTTCTGATGATAATAAATTAATTATATTGGTAAAAAGATTTTATAGTGTAGAGAATGTAAATTTAAAAATATTAGTTGAAAATAATAAAAATGAGCGATTAGAAAAAGATTATATATATAATAGTGCAGGTAATAATTATATAGTTTTTGCATCGGAAGAAAGAGAGGAAGGTAATAAATACTATATAGTTGGAGAAAAAATATATAGAGAAATTGATATTATAGAAAATAATGGATATGAATATTATCAATTGGGAAATGAATTAGTAGTTTTACCTGATATAAAAAAGACTATATTTAAGTTATTTAAAGGAAATCATGAATTTATTTATAAAGTTACTTATAATTTTGAGAATATAGATGATGCTGCTATAGAAAATAAACATACTAAAGTAAAAAATGATAATTTTGATAATTATTTGGATATTTGGTATGAATATGAAGATTTAGAAGTTAAGCAAATTTTTAATTCTCTTTTTGGAAGTAAATATTTAGAATATGATGGCTATCAAGAATCAAATAATAATGAAGTAAGTTTTACTTTGAAAGATAATTCAATGATAAATGATTTTATATTAAATACAGGTAATATATCTACTTTAACTGTTTCTAATATTAATTTATACGATTGTATAAAAACTGAATTACATGATTATGTTTCTAACAATAATGATAAACCAATAAGAGAATTTGATAAATTAAGTTATGTTAATAAACTCATAAAAAAACTATCTGCTGAAAAGGATAAGCAAATTTTAGATTTTGAATATAATAATAAGTTGAAAAATAATTCCTACAGTATAACCCTTGTCAAAAAATCTAAAAAAGCTAGTATCCCAAAGAATGGATATATAATGTATTCTATAGCAGGCAGTTTTACTATGCATAGAAGAAGAAAAGAGGCTTTAGAGCTTATACAAAATAAACAATCTGCTATGACTTTTTTGCATGATATATTATTGAAAAAACCTTATCAAGATAATAAAAATAATAAAAAAATAAAACCAATTACAAATAATTTAATAGAATTTTTATTTACTAAGAATAAACCTACAGAAAATCAGAAAGAGGCAATAGATATAGCATTAAATACACCTGATATAGCTTTGATACAAGGTCCTCCTGGTACTGGTAAAACTACAGTAATAGTTTCTATATTATATAGATTATTAGAGAATATAGGAGATATTAATAATAAAAGTTTTGGAAGTTATTTAATAAGTTCTCATCAGCATGATGCAGTACAAAATGTTAGAGATAGAATTACAAATTATGGTTTGCCGGTGCCTGAGATTGGAGAAAAGAAAACCGATGCCGGTATTCATTTTGAAAGTTTAGAATATAATATAGAAGAATGGATCAATGAAGTAAAAAATAATTTTGAGGGAAAGCATATAGATATAGTTCTAAAATATAAGGAAAATTCTTTATTTGATGATATTAAGCATCTTAAATGTTATAACGATTTTTATATAAATGAAACAAAAGATTTTATGACAGAAATATTAACAAAAAATGAATCTATATTGTCATATAAGACTAAAGAAAGAATTAACAGTTTTTTGCATTATATAGACAGCATTTTATATAAAAATGATAATATTAATAAAAAGAATTTACTTGATTTATTATTCGCTTTGCCTATTAGAAAAGAATCTTATGAAGACGGCGGAATTAATATATTAAAAGATATTATTTCATATATTGATGTTTTACAAATTGAAAATATTAGTGAAAGATTTAAAAATGTATCAGATTTTTTAAAAAATATATTTATCAATGGTATTAAAGATAATGAGTTTCAAAAATTAAGAAAGGCTAGGAATATTTTAATTATAGAATTATCAAAAAAGAATAGCCATTTTTTGAATATTGAAGAGAAAAATGAAGCCATTAGTATTTTTGATGACATCATGAAGGATATTGATAATCATAGGATGAAAAACATTAACAATGTTGATGATGTATTGATGTATTATTATTCAGCTTTAAAAAATGAACAATATTATATAAGAGATTCAATAAAGAAGTATTCATATATAATAGGTGCTACAAATCAGAAAGCCAATAGTAATGACATAGTAAAGAATAAAAATAATTATTCTA
>CASEHG010000411.1 GCA_949287565.1 uncultured Brachyspira sp. | reverse complement strand
ATTTTTATAAGTATTATTATACATAATAATATAATTTTTATTATTGTCAAATATTATATATATTATACAAATAAAAAAAATAGTGTATAAATTACTTGATATTTTGTCAAAAAATAATTATAATTAACATAATAAATAAAATGGAAAAA
The DNA here is from genome assembly GCA_949287565.1 of uncultured Brachyspira sp. Taxonomy (GTDB): domain Bacteria; phylum Spirochaetota; class Brachyspiria; order Brachyspirales; family Brachyspiraceae; genus Brachyspira. The sequence continues at coordinate 6,371 of CASEHG010000411.1, read as the reverse complement.
AATTAAAAAAATATATATAAAAGGAGAATAGATACATGGATAAAAAAATCATCAAAACACATAAAGCACCTCAAGCAATAGGTCCTTATTCTCAAGCAGTAAAAAGCGGAAATTTCATTTTTGCATCAGGACAAATACCTTTGGATCCAGTAAGCGGAGAAATGGCTGAAAATGATATAAAAAAACAAACTGAAAGAGTTATGGAAAATATTAAAGGTCTTTTAGAGTCAGAAAATTTAACTATGGCTAATATTATTAAAACTACTTGTTTCTTAACAGATATGGCTAATTTTGCAGCTTTCAATGAAGTATATGCAAATTATTTCCCAGAAAATCCGCCTGCAAGAAGCACTGTTGCTATAAAAGCTTTACCTAAAGATGCTTTAGTAGAAGTTGAAATAATTGCTGTTATAAGCTAATTTTTTATTAATAATAGCCATGAGTATGTATAATATTCATGGTTATTTTTTTATAACTTTTCTTTTTTATTATTCAAATATTTAACTTATCTTTTTTATCAATATATAAATCTTAAAGAGGAAATCATGAGAAACTATATATCATATTTTATCAAAGGAATGGCCATAGGTATTGCAAATGCTATACCAGGTGTATCCGGAGGTACTATAGCTTTTGTATTAGGTATATATGAAAAATTAACTTATGCTATATCTATTTTACCTAATGCATTAATAAAATTAAAATGGGATGAAATTAAAGAAAGTTTAAAAGTTTTAATTCCTGTTGCTTTGGGAGCTGCTATTTCTATAGTATTATTTTTAAAACTTATAAACTATACATTTACTTATTATCCTATACCAACTAGAATATTTTTTGTAGGTTTAATATTAGGTTCTTTTCCATTTATAACTAAAACAGTAGAAGAATTTAATTTCAAAGTTTTTATAGCATTTTTTGTAGGTGCTTTTATTATGGCGATATTTGTATACTTTGATATAAATAAACCTGTAGGGGCAACTACTTATACTGGAAATTTTTCACTTATTTACGGTATTAAATTATTTTTATGCGGTATAGCTGCTGCTGTTGCTATGGTAATACCTGGAATATCTGGTTCATTGCTTTTACTTATATTGGGAGAATATGAGAATATATCTTATTTTATATCTTCATTCGTTGATACTTTTAATTTCAGTCTTCTAATTCCTTTAATATTTTTAGGTTTAGGTGTTGTTATAGGAATATTCGGAATATCAAAACTTGTTACTATATTACTTCAAAAATATAAATCTACTTTGTTTGGTTTTGTTCTTGGTATTATAATAGTATCATTTTTAAGTTTATGGCCTAATATGACAACTATGAGTCTTCCTATGTTAGCTTCTACAGTTATTTCTATGTGCGTGGGATTCTTGGTTGCTATAGCTATGGAGAAAATATAATTAAGATATAATAAAAAAAATATTATTTTATTATAAATTTTTATGAGCCGGAAAGTTGATTTTTCGGCTTTTTTATTTTTAAATCCATTATTTATCATCAATTATCATTCATTTGCTTCAATTAAATTTTATATATTTCATTTCCGAAAATTGAAAAAGCATTTAAGGACTATTATATGAACAGAAAAAGAAGAAAAAAAAATGGCATTTATTTATTATTTGCATTTATAAGCATAATATTTTTTTATATATCAATAAATGTTTTATATACACAAACACCAGCATATTATGATGAAGATTTAATAAATAATTTGCCTAATGCTGAAAGACTAGTGTCTAATATGAAAATTTCTACTTCGGAAACTAATAATAATATAGTATTAATAGGTTGGGAAGGAATAACTGATAATAATTTAATATATTACGTTTATAGAAGTCAAACACCTATAATAGGTAAGTCATCTTTTTCTAATTCTACAGTAGTTGATTATGTAAAAGCTACTAATGACTCAAAATCATATGTTATATCAGATAGCCCTATAATCACTTCTACATACTATTATGCTGTAGTTTCATATATAAATGACTCTGTTTTTTATAATGCTAAAGAGAATATTGATACATCATCTTTGTCTTTTAATGGAATAACAGCAAATAATACATTGAATAATAATTTGAAATATAATACAAATATTAATAACAATAATAATATTAATAATAATATTATTACCAATACCGTAACAGTTACTAATAATGTTATATTTACAAATAATATTTTATTAACAAATACTGTTACTCTTACTAATACTGTAACATTAACAAATAATGTTACAGTAACAAACAATATTACTAGTTCTGTACCATCATCGTCATCATCATCAAGCAGAGGAAATGTTAATAATGCCTCTGAGTACAGCAGATATAAAACTCAGTATGATAAAGCATTGGCACAGTTTAAATTAAAAAATTATTCTCAGGCTGCTTCTATATTAGAGCCTATATCTAGAAGAAATATAAATAGAAATTTATATTATGATATTAATCTTCTTCTTGGAAAATGTTATAAATATTTGGGCAGAAAAAAAAATTCATTGGATGTTTTTAATCGTATAAAATCTTATAACAGTCAGGAAGTTAATTTTTGGATAAATCAAGTTTTAAGTGATTTATAATTGGAGTATGTGATTTATGAAAACTTATGCAGCAGTTTTGGCATCTGTTATAACTATAGTAGCAATCTTGGGTGGTGTATTCATTACAAAAATATCTGCTTTATCATCTCCTGAAAGATATTTTCAAAAGGGAAAAAGAAGTTATGAAATAGAAAATTATGAGGAAGCTATTAATAATTTAAATGAGTATTTATCTATAGATAGTAAATCCAGACCTATAAATAATATAGCTGAAGCATATTTTATGGTTGCAGATTCTTTAAAAAGATTAAAAAAATATTCTCTAGCAAAAGAAAGACTTGCAAGTATAATTAATAATCCGGATTTTGCTCAATATTCTGTAAATGCTATTTTAGCTTATGCTGATATATCAAGATTAGAAAATCAGGCTGATCCTTATATAATATCAAAATTGCAGGAATATTTAAAAGTAGCTGATTCAAATTTAGCTTCTAAAATAAATATACAATACGGTTATCAATTATTCCTTCAAAAGAAATATGGTGAAGCATTGAGCTATTTTCTAAGATATGACGGAGAATTGGCTGTACTTGGAAGAGCAAGAGTTTATTTCAATATGAATGAATATGACAGAGCATTTGAAACTTATGAAGATTTTATTAAATATAATAAAACAAGCTCATATTATGATGAAGTTGTGAGAACATATTTGATACAAGTTCCTGCTATGGCACATAAAACATTTGTGGAAGGTAATTATATAAAATCAAGAATGTATTATACAAAAATAGCAGAATTATTCCCTAGAACTGAATATGCTGAAGACGCTTTATTTAGAATAGCACAATCATATTATAATGAAAAAAATTATAATAAGGCATTGGATTATTATAATAGAGTAAGACTTAATAATGTTTATACCCTAGATGCTGAGGCTTTGCTTTATATAGGTTTATCATATTTCAAGGTTGGAAGATACTCTGATTCTTATAAGGTTTTGGATACTTTTATATCTGAATATCCTGCTAATCCTAATGTTTCAAGAGCAAGAGAATATATGCAGGCTTTACAGGAAACTTTGCTTGCTATTAATTAAGAATATTATTTTTAATTAAATAAATATTTGTATTAAAAGCAATAATCAAGTTTATCATTTTTATAATTGTTGAAGTAATAAAAGGTAACTATAACTTTAAAAAGTTTATATAAATTTATTTTGTGATTATAAGCGATGATGAACGACAAAAATAAATAATTTTAATCATTTCATTGATAGAGTAGCCCAAAAGGTAGGTATATTATATTCATGAAGTATGCCGTATCCGTTTGTATCTTCATATATATCAATAAGTTTGAATCCTGCTTTTAATTGTCCTCTTATTTGTTCTTCTATTGTATGTGAAAATTGTACTCCGTCATTATTTTTTACAGCATTTTCTAATAGTTTATTATCTTTCAAAGGATTAAAAGGAAGTTTATATTTTATTTCTTTTTTATTTTCTGAAGTTTCATCGAATATAAAATTTATTCCATTATCTAGGCCTGACATAATTATTCCGTCTTTTTTTAAAACTCTGAAAGATTCTCTCCATACATGCATAACATCTTCTATATAGCAATTAGATACAGGATGAAAAATTATATCAAAACTTTCATTATCAAATGGAAATGTTTTTGACATATCAGCTTTTACTAGATTTATATTGTAATTTTCTCTTTTTGATACCATTAAATCACTGTCTATTTGTTTTTGAGAATAATCCATCAAAGTGCATATTGAGCCAAGTGCTGCAAAAATGGGCATTTGCTGTCCTCCGCCTGAGGCTAGCCCTAAAACTTTTTTATCTTTCAAATCAGGATACCATTCTTTAGGTACATATTTTGTAGGAGTAAGAAGCATGTTCCATTTGCCGTTTTTTGCTTCTAAGAAAGTTTCATGAGTTATAGGTTTTCCCCATTCCCAACCTTCCTCTATCCATTTATCTATTGTTTTAGAATTGATATCGGTATAATACATTTATTATCCATGTTTGTTATTAAGTATTTGAAGGGATAGTTTGTTTATCTTTTTTAGTGGTAAGTTTTTCAAGTAAAACTAATATCCAAAATCTTAAATAATCAATATATAAAAATATTCTAAATATATTCTTTTTAGTATAGAATGATTCATGTTTATTTTTATTTAATATTTCCATGCTAGGAGCTTTTATTTTTCCCGCAAAACTGTCTAATGGTTTTTTGAATGGAATAAAGAATTTCATGTCTAGATTTTGTTTATTATTGTTGAACCAATACAAAGATTTTTTGAATTCCATATGTATTAAAAATACATCAGGTTCTATCTTTTTGAATCCTATAAATGCTTTATCCAATTCCGCTTTATCTTTGGTGTTTTGATAATTACCAAGCATATAAATACCAGGATAAATCTTTTTAATTTTTTCGGATATGGTAAAGAAATATTTTTCTTCATCTCCGAACAGAAACATAGACATCTTTTTTTGTTCTATATAATCAAGAACTCTTGAAAATAAAAGAAATTCATTAATATAATTTAATTCTTCTTTATGAATAAATTTATAAGCTTTGGCTATAGATGGATGTGCCGCAATTACTAAAGATGAATTTTTTATTATTTCTTTTAATTTTTTGTTATATCTTATTTTTAGTAATTTATGCACATCCAGAGATATTATGAGTATATTTTTTCCATATTTAAGGTAGTCTAGTATTTCTTCAAGACTAACTTTGAAATTATCTATTCTTATTCCTAAAATGGATTTGTTTTCTATCATAATAAATTATAGCCTTTATTTTTAATTAATTATATAGCAAGTGTTCTACATAATGCCAAGTCTATAGGATCTACTTTAGGTACTTTTTTTACAGCATCAGTTAAAGGAGTGTAAGTATATTCTCCTTTCCAAATTCCTACAGCAACATTTTTCTTTCCTTCTAATAAAGCTTTAACAGCAATATAACCGAATCTAGCAGCCATTAAACGCTCTCTTGAAGTAGGAGATCCGCCTCTTTGCATGTGTCCTAATATAGTAACACGAGTATCGAATCCTGTTTTACCTTCTATTTGTTTAGCTACTTCCATAGCTCCGCCTGACTCATCTCCTTCAGCTACTACTATAATAGAAGATTTTTTACCTCTTTTTTTAGCGATTTGTAATTCTTCTACTATTTTATCCATATCAGTTGTAGTTTCAGGTATTAATATATCCTCAGCTCCTGAAGCTATACCTACTTCTAAAGCGATATAACCAGCATGTCTTCCCATAACTTCTACAACGAAGCATCTTCCATGGCTTGTAGCTGTATCTCTTAATTTATCTATAGCGTCCATTGCTACATTAACAGCAGTATCATAACCTATAGTATAATCTGTACCAAATATATCATTATCTATAGTTCCAGGTATTGCAACTATAGGATATTCAGGATGGTGATTATAGAAGTCTAAAGCTCCCTTATAAGTTCCGTCTCCTCCTATAACGATTAAAGCGTCTATTCCATGGTATTTCATATTATCAGCAGCTTTTTTCATACCTTCTTCTGTTTGAAATTCAGGAGATCTTGCTGAAAAGAGTATTGTACCTCCATGATTAATGATGCCTCCTACACTTCCGGCATTCATCTGATATACATCATTATACATAAGACCTTGATATCCTTCTTTTATACCCATTACTTCTAAACCATTGGCTATTGCAGTTCTAACAACACTTCTTATAGCAGGGTTCATTCCAGAAGCGTCTCCTCCGCTTGTTAATACCCCGATTTTTTTTATATCAGCCATATTAAAATAACTCCTTTATATTGATAATAT
>CASEHG010000410.1 GCA_949287565.1 uncultured Brachyspira sp. | reverse complement strand
TTTATATTTATTAATACTATATAAGAACTACATTTTTTACAAAAAATATATTTTTTTTTATTTTAATGTATGAAATGTAAATACTTTTTTTACAATATCATTGTTTTTTATTTAATTATATATATAATAAGGTACTATAAAATAACTTTTATTCAAAGGCATTAATATGAAAAAATCAGTACTTATAATGGCTGGAGGAATAGGTGAAAGACTATGGCCTCTAAGCAGAGAAAGCAAACCAAAACAATTTTTAAGTATTATAGAAAATAAATCTCTTATAGAACAGACAATAGACAGAGCATTAAAAATTACTAGTGAAGATAATATTTTCATAATAACAGGCAAAAGATATAAAGATGTATTTGCTAAATATATGCCTTCCTTTAAAAACATTATATATGAACCAATGGGAAGGGATACAGCAGCCGCTATTGCCCTAGGTGCTATTTCTATAAAAGAAAAGATAGGAAATGCTATGATTGCAGTTCTTCCTGCAGATCCTATAATAAAAAATGAAGATTTATTTATAAAGTCTATTGAAAATGCCATTGAAGTAAGTGAAAATACTAATGAAGTTGTAGTGGTAGGAATTAAGCCTAACAGAGCAGAAACAGGATATGGATATATAAAAATAAAAGATAATATTAAAGATGATGTGTATAATGTTGATAGATTCGTAGAAAAGCCTAATTATGAAAATGCATGCAAATTCTTAGAAGATGGTAATTATCTATGGAATAGCGGAATGTTTATATGGTCTATAGATAATATTCTTAATTCAATAAAAGAATTAATGCCTGATACATACAACAAAACTGTACAAACATTAGAAGCCAAAGATGATAATCAAAAAGAAGAAATATTCAAAACTATAGATAAAATATCTTTCGACTTCGGTATAATGGAAAAAATAAAAAATATTAAATGTATAAAATCAAGATTCTTCTGGGACGATTTAGGAGCATTCTCGGCACTCGGAAGAATATATGATAAAGACGATAATAATAATGTAATAATTGGAAATGTATATGCCAAAGAAGCAAAAAGCAATATCATAATAAATGATGATAAAGATACTTTTATAGCTATAGACGGAGTTGATGATTTAACTATAGTAAAATCAAACGGAGTTCTTTTAATTTATCCTAATAATAAAGATTCAAAAATTAAAGATATATTAAAGGATATAAGAGAAAAAGATGAATTAAAAGACAAAAGAAATTTACTTTAAGATCTATTTTCTTTTAGAGTATTTATTATTAAGCAAAGTTTCTTTGTACATTTTGTCCTTTGCCTCTTTGATTTTTTCTAATTGAGATTCTTTTTTCTCTTTTTCTTTTCTCTCTTTTTGATTATCATCTATAACTTTGCCGTTTATTAAAACATTCACGAATTCTATTTTTTCATTATCAATAATTTCATAAGGTATAGTTCTGCCCTTTATTTCTACATTTTCAAATTTTAATGTTTTATAAAATACCATATTCCTGAAATCAGCATCACCATCTATAATAATATTTTCAAAACTGGATTCTCCCTGCAAACTTGCATTCAGCATACTGAAATTATTTTTAAAATGAATATGATTAAATGAGAGTTTATCTATTATATCAGAATTGGCAATGGAGAAATTACAGTCTGCTGTTATATTATCAATATCAATGGACTGCAAATTTGATAAAGACATGTCAAAATCCATATTTATTTTAGAGTTTTTTATAATGATTTCTTTATAAACATTGGACATTGTAATGAAAAATCCGCTTTCAAAATTACTATCTGTAAAGTCTAAAGATCCGAATAAATTAAAATTCCTCATTTGAAAAGGTCCGTAAAACGAAGAATTAGTGAAAAGCATATTAGCATTTTTCTCGATTTTTAATCCCTCGAAATTAAATCCGTCATAACTTATCATATAAGAGAAATTATAGAAGCCTCTATAAATGTCATCTCTTATTATTCTTCTGAAAAGTCCTTCAGGTTTATCATTACTGTTATGATGAAGAATGCATAAACCGTCTTTGTACTCTTCTCTTGGACAATTTTCTGTATTAGATATTTTTTGTTTACAAATAGCCATAAAAAACCTAAATTAAAACACAAAACTCATGCCCACATCATGGGAAATATTATCCTTACTAAAATTATCAAAACTAATAGCATAGTCTAGTCTGAATAAATCCAAATAAACAGATAAACCTAAAGAAACACCTTTAGTACCTACTCCCAATCTAGCCAAAATACCGCTTGGAAGCTTTTGAGAAAGTCTTTTTTGTACAAAATCCGGAGCATCTAATATACTTTCAGGCAAATCATCATACCATGCTGTTTTTTTCTTAAATAATCCTAATTTATTAAAATCTATAATCATAGCTTCAAGCCCAACAGAGAATTCATGACTTACAGAAGGTACTGATATTGTATATTGTCCTGATACAGCAAAACTTCCGTCGCTTTTAGCATATGCTACAGAAGCTGTTATATCAGTATCTGTCTTAGCAAATACATTATCATAAAACCCGAAATTCCTAACTCCAACGCCTAGTTTAAAATTAGGTGTAAATAATGACTGCATATATGATATATCAAAAAACATTCCGAAATTATTATCTTTACCGCTATTATTAACTACACTTTTAATATTTGCCCCTATAAAAGAACTTTCATTAATGGCATAAGCAGCACCTACATTGATTAAATAAAGTCCGTTATATATATCATTTTTTTTAGCACCTAAACTATCATAGGAATTAACTTTATTTATATCGCCTGCAAAACCAACTCCTACAGCATAAGAACCTCCTATATGAGCATAGGAAGCATTGAATATATAATCATTTTGCGGATTGGATGTAAAAGTATAATTCAAATTAACACTATCTCTAAGCACTCCCATCAAAGACGAAGAGTTTTTAAATAAGGCAGATGAATCATTTCCTATCAAAAAATCTGCTCCCATCATACCTTTTGATCTTGTACTGCTTGTTTCCAAAACTGATAATGAATGCTTTGATGACAAAGATGATAAATCAGCTGCAAAAAATACAGAAGAATAAATAAATAATATAATAAATATCTTTTCTACCATTTTTTATAATGTTCTCTTTAATCTTTAAATATTGAATTTTTATAATAATCAAAATTATAACATAAAAAACATTAAATACAATTAAATCAAACTCAATTTATATATATCCATATTAAGCTCATTTTTTAATTTTTGAAAATCATCTTCAATCATAACATCATCATTATCATATAAAGCAAAAAGCGAAGAACCTGAACCGCTCATAGTTACTTTTCTTTTGATTATACTTTCAGTTTTATTTTTTATTTCTTCTATTCTTTTTTCTAAATTAAAAACATTCTTTTCAAATACATTATATGTTTTTGAAACTATTTTTTCAAAGTTAATATCTTTATTATCAAGCATATTCTTTATATAAAACAAATCCGATTTATTAAAATCTTCAGGAGTAAATTTTGAATAAGCTAATTTTGTAGAAACATGTATATTCGGATATATTAAAATAACATTATAAGGAAGCGTAAAATCATAATTTTGTATTTTCTCTCCAATTCCTGAAACCCAAGCACATCCTCCTCTAATAAAAAAAGGAATATCTGCTCCAAATGAAGAAAAAGATTCTATTAATTCATCATTGATATCAATATTTAATTCAGACAAAAAAAACTTAATAATATTAGCAGCATCAGATGATCCTCCTCCAAGTCCTGCACCTGTAGGGATATTTTTTTCTATATGTATATTGTAATTATTATTAAGATTCATATTATTTTTAAAATGATTAAATATTTTTGTTACAATATTTTCTTCTTTATCATCTTCTAAAGCATACTCACCGCTTGTTGTAATATTATATTTATCAGATTTTTCAATAGTGATGATATCATATAAATTTACTGTATGAAATAAAGATTCTATCAAATGATATCCATCTTTTCTTTTTGAAGTTATATCAAGAGAAATATTTATTTTGCATGGTGCTTTTATTATAGGCATAATAACTTCCTTAAAATAAAACTTAATTATTTTATTTTAGTATATTTAGTATTTTTTGCAAATAATAAAAAATAAATATTTTACTTTAATGGAAGTTTATCTATTGATTCTATTTTCCATTTATTTGAATTGTTTACAAGTCTTATATAATAATATGTAGGTGAAAACTCTGTGTTTCTAACAATATAATATCCTCTTGCTGGATTAGCATTATCACCTATTGTATAATTTATAGTTACAGAATACTCTTTATTTGAAGAGGACATTAATTTTTTTATAGAATCTGTATTATCTAATATAATATTTTTAATGTTTTCTATATTTTCTATATCAGAATTTTTTTCTATCCAATTTATATTATCACTTAATATTTCTGTTTTCATCTCATCATAAAATGCAAACAAAGATTTTTTTCTAACAGTGTCCAAATCTTCTAAACATGATACCAATACAAATAATATCACAATCAATGTAATCAAAATTTTTTTCATTAAAAAATCCTATTTTCAAATATTCAAAAAGTTAATAGTAATTAAATTCCATTTATCATTTAAATATATTGCCACAAATTCAATAGAGTTCTCAGATATTTTATTAAAAGAAGGATATTCAATCTGAGCTACCATAACATCTTTATATTTTTTATAAGTTACATTAACATCATAATATCCGCCGTCTTTAGGAAGATAATTACAAAGAGAATCATCATTATCTGAAAATATTCTCTGATATAAAGCACCTCTATTTTTTATTGACTCTATAATATTAACCGGAGTAAGTTCATATATTAAACTCATCTCATTTAAAGTATTAATTATACTTTCATCTAAATTTTGAATGAAATTAGAAGTAAACTCCAATGTATCTTTATTTGCTATAAGTGTAGATATATATTTTTCATATTCATACATACTATATTCAACACCATATTCTTTTTTACAAGAAGATGCAAAAACAATTAATATAATAGTTAAAATAAAAATATTTTTCATTTAAGTTTTCCTCTCAAATACTGCACTAAAAATTCGGCAATATCATAAAGTGATAATACCACATGTACAACTTTATTTTCTATAACACTTCTAGGCATACCATATACTGTGCAGCTTAATTTATCTTGGGCAATGGTTAAATTATTATCATTATACAATCTAGTCATACCAATAGTTCCGTCATTTCCCATACCTGTCATAACAATAGCAATAGCCTTATCTTTCAAAACATCATCAATAGTATTAAATAAATAATCAACACAAGGAGTATAAACAAATTTTTTATCAGGATCAGGATAAAATTTAATTCTTAATTTTCCTTTGCTGTCCATATATATACCCATATTTTTATCACCCGGAGAAATATATACAATCGAAGGAAACAACTCCTCATCTACCTGAGCCTCTTTAATTCTAATATTAGAAATATCCTGCAAACTAGAAATAAGAGAAGATGAAAATTCTTTAGGTATATGCTGCGATATCAGTATAGGCAAAGGAAAATCTTTAGGCAAACTAGGAAGCATTATTCTAAGAGCTCTAGGACCTCCTGTAGATATACCTATTGCCACTAACATAGGAGCTTTAAAATCTTTTCTAAAAGATATACTCAAAGCTGTTGCAACTTGTTTTTGATCATAAGGCATTATTTTGACATTATCATCAAATTTATCCATATATGTTTTTTCTTCATCTTCAATAACTTCTTTTATATTACAGCTATTCATAATAGCCGAATTGTAGTCAAAAGCTAAATCAGATTTTACAGGACTAGTTTTTATAGTTTCCAATATTACATTAAGTATATTATCTCTAATAAAATCTGCATTTATATTTCTAGGTTTATATATTATATCTAAAGCACCTAAATCCAAAGCTCTAGATGATAAATCCTTATTCTGTGCCAAAGAACTCATCACTAAAATATTAGTTTGTATATTCTCTTTTTTTAATAATTTTAATAATTCTATACCGCCCATTAAGGGTAAATCTATATTCATAACAACAAAATCCGGCTTTATTGATACTATAGATTTATAGGCATCTATACCATTATTCACAATACTTACAACTTCTAATCTATAATGATTGGCTAATACATTATTTAATAATGCACTAGTAGTTTTAGAATCCTCTGCTATAAGTATTCTGACACCTCTCAACATATATAAATACTTTAATCCCCTTTTATTAAATTATTATTTTTTTATATCTTTATTATTAATGCTTTCCTCATTTTCTTCTATTATGCCTGTTAAAGCAGATGATATTTCTGATGTATATACATCTTTCTCAAATATACTATACTTCTCTGAATTATTTATAATATCAGACATCTCTTTAGAATAATTTATACTATCATCAGAAAATAAATCTATTTTTTGATTACTATCAAGTCTTTTATTTTCATTATTTTTATTAATATTTTCTAAGGCATTAGTTTTTTTATTTACAACTATTTTTTTAGTATCATCTAATTTTTTAGAAGTAGATTCTTTTTTTTCTTCCGCCTTATTTTCTTTGACAACTTTAGATTCAGCCTCTTTCTTACTTACAAGATTATCTAAATCATCTAAACTAGGCAAATCATGATTATTATCATTGTTAATATATTCATCAACTTTCTTTGCTGAAGGTAAAGCAACTTCTTCTACAGGCTCTAATTTTTTAGCAAAGAAACGTTTTCTTATAATTTCTTTTAATTCAAAAAGAGTTTTAGTTGTAGCTGATAATATAAATACTATTATAGCTATAATACAAAGATATACAAACCATTCTCCAAATCTAGTATATATAGTGATTCTATCATTAAGCGCTACATTCGCAATCATATAATCAGGTCTCCAAAAAGGAAGTGTTGAAATAATTTTTCCTGTACTTGATATATGACCTGTAACTCCTGAATTACCATTATGTACAACATCTCTTCTGTTTTCTATAGCTCTGAATACTGACATATAAAAATGCTGAAGGAGTGACTCATCACTATAAGACCAAGAGTCTTCTGTAATAACAGCTAAAGCCTGAGCTCCATTATAAGCAAATTTTCTCATAAAATCTCCGAAAGCACTTTCATAACATATTGCTCCAGAAATACGATAGCCATTAGGATGATTAAATACTGTTATTTTTTTTCCTCTCTCCCATCTATTAGCTCCGGCACTATCAAACTGCTTATACATAAAATTAATTATATTTTTAAATGGGAATGTATTAAGTAAAAACTTATTATCCTGAAAAGGATAGGATTCTCCTCCAGGTACAAGTTTTATCTTAGAATATTCATCTATTTTATTGCCTCTGTCATTAACAAATTCAATACTATTATAATATGAATATTGATTATAAGCACCTTCATTAGTATTTTCTTTTATAGATACTGTACCAAGCAAATGATAAGTTTGAGTATATTTAATCATTTCATGAAAAATATACATATTGTATATTTGAGGATACGCATAATCAGGCACCCCAATATCAAAAATATCTTTATAATTATTTAGAATAAAACTATATCCTTCAATAGCAGCTGTTTCAGGATATACTATTAAAGATGGTTTTGAAAGAGCAGCGTCTTTTGCAAGAGAGCATATTCTTTTTATAGCTACAGTACCATTTTGTGTAGATCCGTCCGGCTTTTCTTCATTTTTAAATTTATCCGATTTTAAAAGAAATTTCTCTGCAAAACCTTGAATACCGCCAGTTCCTTTTCTAAATGGTTCTCCTGTATATATACTATTCCATTCATGATTAGGATCAAATGCATGCTGTATAAGAGCCATCTTAGTTTTAGGCTGAAAAGTTCTTCTTGATTCTTCAACATTTATCTTAATAGCACCATATATTATAACTAATACAAATGATGATACAAAAATCAAAGCTGGAATATATGGCTTTTTATACTTGATCTTATCTTTTTCAGCATATAATAACAAATAATGAGCAATAATTGAATTAGTAAAATAAACAAAAAAACTAATTCCCAATACACCGAATATATCTGCTGATTGTATGAATATAGAAAAATTCCACTGAGAATATCCAATTATTCCCCAAGGAAATCCAAGAAATCCTACATTACGCATATATTCCATAAATGTAAAGACAACAGGAACTATTATAAATCTAAATTCAGGATTTTTTTTAGAGAGAAACCCGCTTAAAAGCATTGCTGGGAAATAAAAAAGGAATATTAATAAAAATAATATAGTAAATAATGTCAAAAAAGAAATTAAGGATCCCAGCTCCCTTAACATAAAAGCCACAATCCAAGTTAAAAGCATACCAAAAAAAAGCAGTACAAATATAGAAGACGATATTATATAATATCTGATTTTGTCAGCTTTAAATATTATAATATTAAGCGGCACTAAGGCAATAAAAGATATAGGAAATAAATTAAGCGGAGGAAACGCCAAAAATAAAAGTATAGCACTAATAATACTTAATATAATTACACCAATTACATATGAGTTACTTTTCGACACTTAACAAATCCTATATTTTTTATACAATACTATTTTAAATTGATAATAACAAATTAATAAACATTAGATGTTTATAAATATTAATAATGCTTTACTGATTAGCTTCTTTTTTCTTTAAAGCTTCCTTAATTTCATTTACAAATTTTTTATCTTGGAAACCTATATGCTCCAAAAGCCAATCTTTTAAGAACTTAATAAACTTATTAGCTACAAAAGGCTGACCTTCTTCGTATTTTCTAATCTGATCAACTATTTCCAAATAAAAACTTTTATGCATAGCTTTATGATTCTCAGCATCTGAATAATTAATCAAATCCATTATTTTCTCTTCTGTTTTGAAATGATACTGAGTATAGTCTATACATTTTTTGATAGCCTTAATAAAAGCTTCATTAGTATTGGCATTATTATCAACAGTTGCTAAATAAAGCTCATTAACGATATTAACAAGCTCTTTATGCTGACTGTCTATAAGTTTATGCCTTGTCTCATATAGAGGCACCCATTTGATAAATACAGTACTTTCTTGTTGTTCATTGTTATTATCCATCATAAACTCCATTATTTTGATTATATTTACTATATTATAAAAAATAATAAAAAAATCTACTACTACATTACAAAAACACTATAATATATATCTACTTATATCGCGATTATCTTCGATATCTTTCATAGACTCTTTTATATTATCGGCATTAATTTTTATAAATTCACCTTTATGTTCATCAGCACTAAAGGAAATTTCCTCAAAAACTTTTTCCATAATAGTATAAAGTCTTCTTGCACCTATATTTTCTACATTAGTGTTGATATTGTATGCTATATCCGCTATAGCAGATAAAGCCTCTTCCTCAAATTCTATTGTTACGCCCTCTGTTTTCAATAACTCCTGATATTGTTTTGTTATGGCATTCTTAGGATTAACTAATATATCTTTGAAATCCTCCTTAGATAAAGCTTTTAACTCAACTCTTATAGGGAATCTACCCTGAAGCTCTGGTATTAAATCAGAAGGTTTATTTATATGGAAAGCGCCTGCAGCTATAAACAATATATGATCTGTTTTTATAGGACCATATCTTGTATTAACTGTAGTACCTTCAACTATAGGAAGTAAATCTCTTTGTACTCCATGACGGGCAACATCTGCACTATCTGTTTTATTGCCGCTTGCTATTTTATCTATCTCATCCAAAAATATTATACCCATATTCTCTGTAAGGCTTAAAGCATCGGATGTAATTTTATCCATATCTATAAGGGATTCTGAAGCCTCATTAATTAGGTACTTTTTAGCTTCTTTTACTCTCAAACGTTTATGTTTCTTATTTGTAGGCATAATACTTCCTACCATAGACTGAATCATATCACTTTCTTCAAAACCCATACCAGGAATGATGCCAAACATTCTATTATTTCCTGATGATATTTTTATTTCTACATAACTTTCATCAAAATCACCATTCTGTATGCGTTTTTTTATCTGTTCTTTGGCATTTTTCTTCTTTTCTGCCTCTTCTTCAGACATATTTTCATCATTTTCTTTTTTTACAGAAGGAAGAAGTAATTTAGCTAATTTATCTAAAGCTATTTCTGTAGCCTCTTTTTCTACCTCTTTCATCATAGCTGTTTTAAGATCAAATATGGCAACATTTACCAAATCTCTTACCATACTCTCAACATCGCGTCCAACATAACCTACTTCAGTATATTTTGTAGCCTCAACTTTAATAAAAGGAGCATTTACTAATTTAGCAAGTCTTCTAGCTATTTCAGTTTTACCAACACCTGTAGGCCCTATAAGAATTATATTTTTAGGAGCAACCTCATCTCTCAAGTCATCAGGTAAATGTCTTCTTCTATATCTATTTCTCAAAGCTATGGCAACTGAACGCTTAGCCTCTGTCTGCCCTATTATGTACTGATCCAATGCCTCTACTATTTTTCTAGGCGTAAGTTCGCTTTCTAATTTCGCATCAAATGACATCTTATTCTATTACCTCCAAAGAAATATTGCTGTTAGTGTATATACATATTTTAGAAGCTATTTCAAGCGATTTTCTAGCTATTTCTTTAGCGGAAAGGTCTGTATTTTCACTTAATGCCATTGCAGCTGCTTTAGCATACTGTCCGCCGCTACCTATAGCTAATATATTGTTCTCACTTTCTATAACATCACCATTACCGGAAAGTAAAAGCATTTTTTCTTTACTTGCCACTATAATAAGTGCCTGTAAATTTCTAAGCATTTTATCAGTTCTCCATTCGCGTGCAAGCTCAACTGCCGCTCTGGTTAAATCACCTGAAAATTCCTGAAGTCTTTTTTCAAATTTTTCAAATAATGTAAATGCATCGGCAGTAGATCCGGCAAAACCTGATATAACTTTACCGCCGTATAATTTTCTTAATTTAACTGCATTAGGCTTCATAACAGTTTCACCCAATGTAACCTGTCCATCTCCAGCTATTGCTGTAACACCATCTCTGCATACTGCACATATTGTAGTGCCTTTAAACATATTCTTAATTCCTCTCAATTAATATATTATCTTATATTGTATTATATATTTATTTCTATTGCAAATTTTATTGTACTATTTTTAAATATTATTGAGTAATAAAATCAAATATACAACAATATTAGAAAAAATATAATAAATTCTCATAAGTTCATAAAAAACTACATAATAAAGGCTTGAAATTTATAAAAAATTCCAAGCCTTTTAATCACAATTATAATAAAAATTAAATTACCACCATTTTTTATCCAAATTTGGCTTTTTATTGTACTCAGGAAGTATTAATTCCTGTTCATTACCTGTATTATCTTGAGTATTATTATCAGGTATATAAGCAGCACCTTTCAAATAATTGGCTATATTCTCATAACCATTATCTGAAGCTAAATCTGCAGCTGTATATCCGTCATTGTCTTTCAATGTTTTGTCAGCATAGCATTTTTCTACTAATGACATAACACTGTCCATATTACCATAAGCAGCAGCATAATGTAAAGCTGTATCATTATTAGAATCTTTTATATTAACATCTGCTTTTCCATCTTGAACCAATGCCACCAAAGCATCAACATTATTCTCTAAAGCAGCATAATGTATAGGATACATATTTTCATTATTAGCCATATTAACACTTGATTTATCAGAAGCAACTATATTTTTTATAACATCAGAAGATGCATACATTGCAGCATAATGTAAAGCTGTATTTCCATCAGAATTTTGTATTTTTGTATCAGCATTATATTTCAAAAGTACATTAATTGTAGAAGGTTTATCTTTCATAGCTGCCCAATGTAATGGAGTATCATTTCCATTTTTATCAGCTTCATTTACCAATGTTTTATCCTTTTCTAATAACAATATAACAACATCATCATTTCCATTTGCTGAAGCTACATGTATAGGCATAGATCCGTCTATATCATCTCTAGCTCTTATATCACATCCTGCCTCTATTAAAGTATAAACTATATCAGAGTTTCCTACATAAGAAGCAACTATTAAAGGAGTAGCACCGCCTAAATACCAATTATCCAAAGTAGCTTTATAAGGAAGTTTTGCCTCTTTATTTATATCTTTATAATTAAGCAAAGCCTCTACTGTATCTAAATTATTATTTATAACAGCTAAATGTAAAGGAGTATATCCATTTTCATCTACAAAATTAGGATTAACTCCCTCTTTTATTAAAGTATTTAAGGCTATTATATCATTATTTTTAACAGCAACTAAAAGTTCCAATTGTTTAACATCTAAATCAACAGCATTTACAGTATTATCAACATATACCTCTTCAGTTTGCTCTTCTGTAACTTCTTCCTCATTTTCTGCTGCAACTTCTTCCTCTGCAGTATCATTTTGAGCATATTCTTCATTTTCTTCTGTAACTTCTTCTGCTGTTGTTTCTTCTTCATTATTCATAGCTTCTTCTGTATTATCATCTGCAGTATTATTATCAGCAACAACAGTTTCATCTCCTTCTAAATTATCTTCAGGAGTACCTTCTCTTGCTATATTATCATTTCCAGCTAAATAATTCTTAACATCATCGCCTCTTGCATAATATATAGGTTCATTTCCATCTTTAGTTTTACTCATTTTATCAGCACCTAAATCAACAAGAGTTTGTACTGTTTGTAGAGAAGAGAAAGCAGCAGCATAATGTAAAGGTGTCCATCCGTCTGCATCTTTAGATTCTATATCAGCTCCATTTTCCATTAATAATTTAACAGTTTCAGGCTTATCTTTCATAGCTGCCCAATGTAATGGAGTGTTTCCTCTATTATCTACATCATTTATAGTAGTAGGATCTTTATAAAGAAGCATCATTACTACATCATTATTACCATTAGCAGAAGCCATATGTATAGCCATACTGCCGTCAACATCATCTTGAGATTTAATATCAGCATTATTATCTAGTAAAGCTGAAACAATATTAGTATCACCAATATATGAAGCTAATATCAATGGAGTTGCTCCTCCTAAATACCAGCCATCTATACTTACTTTCATATCCAATTTAGAGTTTATATCTATGCTTTCATTTTCTAATAGAATATTTACAGTATTCAAATCTTTATTCAAAACTGCTCTATGTAAAGGAGTATATCCTTCATCATCTAGAACATTTATATCTATATCTGTGGAATTATTCAATATATTTGACACATTATCCGAATTTTTTTCATTAATTGCATTAAATAAATTAGTTTCATTTGCAGTTAATGCGAATACAGAATAACTAAAAGTCAATAGTATAATCAAAAATCTAATATGTTTCACCTTTATACTCCAATCTCAAAATAAGTAATATTTATAAGTATATTA
>CASEHG010000409.1 GCA_949287565.1 uncultured Brachyspira sp. | reverse complement strand
TATAAATTTTTATTTTATTATTTTTACAATTTTTTGCAAATCAATTTAATATTTTAATCATAAAAAATAATAGTAATTTATCAATATTTTTGTATATTAACTATAAACAAATTATGGAGAAATATATAAAATGGATTTAATAGAATTAAGAGATAAGCAGAAAAAATTCTTTCAAACATCAAAAACTTTATCCTATAATTTTAGAATAGAGCAATTAAAAAAATTAAAATCAATGTTAATAAAATATGAAAAAGATTTTATAGATGCTTTATACAAAGATATGCAAAAATGCGAGTTTGAATCTATAGCTTCAGAATTTTATATGGTTATAGAAGAAATCAATCTATTCATAAAAAATTTAAGAAGATGGATGCATCATAAAAAAGTAAAAAAGAACATGATAACAATGGATGCTAAGACAATGGTTATAAATAAGCCATTCGGAGTATCATTGATAATATCGCCTTGGAATTATCCTGTTCAATTAACTTTTCTTCCGCTTGTAGGAGCAATAGGTGCAGGAAATACCACTATAATAGCACCTTCTCAATTAACTCCTTGCGTTTATGATGTAATTTATGATTCAATAAAAAATACATTTGATGAAGAGTATATTGCAGTTATAGATAAAACTGTTCCTCCGGAAAGTACAACAAAAATAGAATATGACAAAATTTTCTTCACAGGCTCTCCAAGAGTTGGAAAAATTATTATGGCAAATGCATCGGAATTTCTTACTTCTGTAACTTTAGAGCTTGGAGGAAAATCACCTGTAATAATAGATGATATAAAAGGAAATAATTTTAATAAAGCCGTAAAAAGAATAATATGGGGTAAATTTTTAAACTCCGGTCAAACTTGTATATCTCCGGATTATATATTATTAAGAGAAGATTTAAAAGAAAAATTTCTAAATGCATTCAGTAAAGAAATAGAATTATTCAATAAAGAAAAAAAACTGCATAGAATCATAAATGAAAATCATTATAAAAGAATAAAATCATATTTAAATGACGGAAAAATAATTTACGGCGGTGAATACGATGATAATAATTTATCTATTTCCATTACAATACTAGAACCTAGAGATTTAGAAACTAATATAATTAAAGATGAAATATTTGGAAGCGTATTCCCAATACTATATTACAAAACAAAAGAAGAAGCAAGAGAAATAATAAATAAAGTCTGTTCAAGGCCTTTAGCTATGTATGTATTTTCAGAGGATATTGCTTTTAATTACTACTTTATAGAGAAAATGAGTTACGGCTGCTGTGCGGTGAATGATACTATAAGTCAGATACTTAATCCTCATGCACCTTTCGGAGGAATAGGAAATAGCGGTATAGGACAGTATCATGGTTACGATAGCTTTAAATGCTTTTCAAAAGAAACAACTATTTTAAATAAAGGCTATGGTTTTGAAATAGATACTAGATATCCTCCTTATGAAAAAAATATAAAATCATTAAAATTTTTATACAATCTTACAAAGAAGTAAATATTATTTTAATAATAAAAAGGCCTATATTGAATATCAATATAAGCCTTTTATTTTTAACTTAATTATTTATAAATCAGTTTCCCCAAACATCAGGTTCAAACTCTTTATTAACTCTATTATAATCCACGATATCAACTCCGTTATAATAGAATTTTAATATCTCTTTATAATCTTTTCTAACTTGTGCCATACCATAAGCACCCCACTGACACATACCTACACCATGTCCGCTTCCTTTTCCAGTGATTATGATACCATTATCAACTTTTTTAATAGTGAAGTTAAGAGATGGAACTACTTTAGGAGAAAGTGTTGTTCTGAAATCTCTAGAACTAATATCGCTTTCATCTATTTTTATATTTGTAGCTTTACCTGATTTAGGATCAGTACTTATACCTATAGATGATTTTTCACTAGCATGTACAGAATAATTAGCTAAATCATTATTGAGTTCATTATAAGTTAAAGTATTTGTCCAAGGTTTTATTTGAGCATTACAATAAGGACAAGAAACGCCTTCCAAATAAGGAACAGCAACACCGAATACATTTTCTGCACTGTCAGTATGTCCGCCGCATAAAGCACTGAAATATGTAGCTATAACTTTTCCTTTATAAACAGCTATTTCATATCTAGTTCTATCAACTGCCTGCTCAACAGACCAATTCATTTTTTCTTTACCGTTATAAACTTGATATTTTGTAGTATTATCAACATCAAAAGGAAGTTTATTAGCATTTTTTAGTATATGATACATAGCATAAGTTCTAGCTGCTACTGCCTGAGCTTTTAAAGCTTCCATAGGCCAATCAGGAGACATTTCATGAGGAAGTACTCCTTTAACATAATCTTCAATATTAAGTTCATTAACTACTATCATTGTATCATTATATGGAATGAACATTAAAGAACCATAATATTCAACGCCATTTAAAGTAAATCCATCCTGAGTTTCAAATACTATACCTTCTTTATAAACTCCAACTTCATTAACTTTTAAACCTAATCTGTTTTCAACTACCATTACAGTTTCATTAGTAAGAGCAGATATAATTTCACTTTCATATTTATAATTGTATGCCTTATAAGGTCCTTTGATATTAATAGTATATGGTGCTTTTACATCTGTTAATTGTACTCTTATAATATTTTGATTTGCAAATGCATATATACTATTCATAGCTAATAAAACTAGCAATAAAAAGAAATACTTTTTGACTCCCATAATTTTACGCCTCCTTGCGATATATAAATTTGTTCGTCAAAATTATCGGTTATTTCAAAACTTACTTTATTTATTTTAATTCTATTTCTTTTGATTCCTTAGTTTTCCAATCAAATTGAAATTTCTTCCAATTATTTATATCAAATATGTTATCTTTAATAGTATAGAATTTATCAAAAGCATATTTATTAGTATATTTCAAAAATCCATGCGGTTCTATAGGATATGCTATATTTTTATAATTTGTACTTATTAAATTACCAGTAAAATAATTTCTAATATTAGTAATATGTTTTGTAGCTAGATACGGCATATCTGCTATTGTAGAAAAATTTGTATTAATTTTTAATTCTCCTTTTGCATCAAAATCTTTAAACATTAACAAAGCATTAAAAGTAGATATAATTTCAATACCTTTTAAATTATTATAAAGCATAGTAGATGATACTGGTAATCCATGATCTGAAACTAATATAATTTTGGTATTATTATATATTTCATTATTTTTTAAAAATTCTATAAAATGAATAATCTCTCTTAAAGCACTAACATTAGCATAAAAAGCTCTTACTATACCATCACTTTTATATATTTCTAAATCTTTTTTATCAACTTCTATCACTTCATAGTGCGGCATATAATCAGAACTAAAATAAAAAGGCTCATGTGTTACTAAATTATAAAAAACATTATAATAATTATCATCATTATCATTAATATTAATAAAATTTTTTATATTTGATAATATAGCATAAGAAGTTATACTGCTATTAAAGTTAATAGTAGAATCCATAAACCAACCGCTATTATCATAAAAAGCATACCTAAAATTAATAGGAATCATTCTAAATATAGAAAATCTTATCATTTTATTTTTTTGAGAATTCAAATTATATTCTGAAATGTTAATATTAGTATTACCAAGATAATTTTGACATGAATAATCTAATAACTTATTATTGTTGTAAGCTGATATATTAGTATAATTTTTAAATATGCTAAGATCAGGAATATGTTCTAAATTTGCATAAGTTGGTTCAAGAAGATAAGATTTATAACCATATTTTGACAATGACATTGGAACCATCAAAAGTGCTTCATTATGTTTATCTTTTAAATTATAAGTTTCATTTGTACTTAATTCATAAGGAGTATATTCATATCCTCCATATAAAGAAGCTATTGTTGAAGTATTAGGTCCAAAAGATGAATTATTTTGGAAAAGTACAAAACCATCTAATTTTTCTTTATATTCTGGATTTCTTTCAAAAGCATCTAACCAATATAAACATAATGCCCTATCTAAAACAAATACAAAAATATTTTCGCCTTTTTTAGATAAATTAAATATTTTTATATTATCACTATTATCTGATGCTGAAATTAGTTTTGCATGTTCTTTAGATATTGTTACAATATTAAAAATTGAAATTCCAAATAAAGTTATTATTAT
>CASEHG010000408.1 GCA_949287565.1 uncultured Brachyspira sp. | reverse complement strand
TATTAAATATAATTTAAATATTTTTATTTGACAAAAATTTCATTATGTATTATCTTTTATCGTGTAATGGGAGATTTTTTATTTTTCTTTAAATTTTTGAAATTTGAGAGGTTATATGAATAATACTAAAGAGCTAATATACGATGACGATGATATGCTGTCGCCTATAGATGCGGCGAAAATAGTTGGAGTCTCAAGAACTACAGTTAATTATTGGGTTAGACATTATGGATTAAAGGCTGATGTTACACCCGGCAAGAGATACAAAATTCGTTATGCTGATTTAAAAGCTTTTTTGGCTTTCAACAAGAAAGAAAAAAGAATCAAATTAAAAAGAAAACAGTCCAAATATAAGCTTGCCATAATCGAGCCTATGGAGATCACAAGAAAAAATTATCTTGAATGGCTTAAAGATGATTATGATGTTACATGTATATCTAATTTAGCTGCACCTTTAAAAGAGTTAAAAAAGATTTCACCTGATATCATTCTAATGGATATCAATTTATCAGATGATAAGGATTATTTTTATCTAATAGATGAAATTAAAAAAGAAATTTCTCTAAGAACATCATTAATTATTATTATTACAAAGAGATATAATGAAGATGATGTTGTAAATGGGCTTGAGAAAGGTGCTTGCGATTATGTAAAAAAACCTGTGGGACAAAATGAACTTAAAGCAAGAATTAAAAATGCTATTAGATTTTATGTCGATGTGTAAATAATTATTAAAGCATATTTATAGGGTCTATATCTATTTCTATATAATTGCCTTTATCTACTGTAAAACTACTATTTAGTTTATTAAAGAAATTTTTTAGCAGTGAATGCGATGGTGTTTTTATAAGAATATTCCATCTATAATATTTATTTAATTTGCTCATAGCACATGCTGCAGCTCCTAGAATTATTATTTTATCAGAATCATTATAAGTTTCCATTCTAAGCATGTCTGCTATTTTATTTGCATCGTCTTCTACTTTTTTTTCGTCTATTCCTCTTATTACTAATCTTATTAATCTTGAAAATGGAGGATAATTTAAAGGTGCTTTTCTATTTTCAATTTCTTTATTATAAAATGATATATAATCATGATTTTTAGCACATTCTATACTATAGTTGTTAGGGGAATAAGTTTGAATATATACTATTCCGTTTTTCTCTCCTCTTCCGCTTCTTCCTGCAACTTGTGTTATTAAATTAAATGTTCTTTCAGCACTTCTAAAATCTGGAATATGAAGCGACATATCCGCTAGAAGTACTCCAACTAAAGTAACATTAGGAAAATCAAGCCCTTTAGCTATCATTTGAGTGCCAACTAATATATCTATTTCTCCATCAGAAAATCTTTTGAATATTTTTTCATAATTTTTTGTCCCGCCTACTGTATCCTGATCCATTCTCTCTACTACAGCATTTGGAAAAAGTATATTTAAATGCTCCTCTACTTTTTCAGTACCGCTTCCTATTCTCTCAAAATGTCCTATTTTACATTCATCACAAAGCTCATCTAAATATTGAGTATATCCGCAGTAATGGCACATAACAACATTTTTCTTTTTATGATAAGTAAGAGATACCGAACAATTAGGGCATTCTAAAACTCTTTGACAATATGAACAAGTAACTACAGGAGCATAACCTTTACGATTAAGAAATAGTATAATTTGTTCTTTTTTCTCTAATTTTCTATTTATTTCTTCTGCCAATTTTTGAGTAATCATAGGAAAAGCATCTGATCTTTTTTCCTTTTTCAAATCTAATATTTTAACTTCAGGCATATTAACTGAAGCCGCTCTTTTCTTTAGGCTTAGAAGTTCTATTTTGCCTATTGAGGCATAATAGAAACTTTCTATAGAAGGAGTAGCACTTCCTAAAAGCAATGTAGCATTTTCATGAGATTTTCTATAAAAAGCAACCTGTCTTGCATGATATCTTGGTGTATCTCCTGCCTTATAACTTGTTTCATGCTCTTCATCTATAACTATTATACCCAAATTTGGAGTAGGGGAGAATATAGCACTTCTAGCACCTATAACGATTTTTATCTCATCTTTTTTTATCATCTGCCAATATCTGTATTTAGAATTAGGCGATAATTTACTATGAAGTACTGCTATTTTTCCTTCAAATCTTTCAGCAAATCTTTTTATAGTTTGAGGTGTTAAAGATATTTCAGGAAGTATAACTATTGCCTGCTTTCCCATATCAACAACTTTCTTTATAGCTTGCAAATATACTTCTGTTTTTCCGCTTCCTGTTACACCATGAAGAAGAAAAGTTTTTGTATTATTTGATTCTATACTTTCGTTAATTTTTTTTAGTACAGCTTCTTGTTCTTCATTAAGTTTTAAATATGGTTTTTGTTTTGCAGGTATTGGTTTTGCTTTTTTTTCTTTTTTGGCTGGAGTACCTACAGGAAGTGCGGCAAATAATGCCTCTCCAAAAGATGAATGATAATAATTACTCATCCATTTTGCTAATTTGAATTCTTTATCTGAACAAATAGGTTCAAGATCAATTCTAGCTTTGATAGGATATACTTTATAGTTACCGTCTATAGTTTCAACTTCTTCTACAACAATACCCTTATTATTTTTACCCTTAATAGGAGCAACAACTCTACATCCTACCAAGCTATCATTAATCTCATCTGGTTTTCTGTATGTAAGTATTTTATCTATAGGCAGATTGAAAACAACTTTAACATACATTATTACATTTTTTCGCGACGTTTTTTATCTTCATATTTAGACATGCAGTTTACGCATCTTAAAGTATAAGGCAAAGCAGTTAATCTCTCTTCATTGATTTCTTCTTTACAGTCAATACATTTACCATAAGTACCATCTTCTATTCTTTTAAGTGCATTATTAAGCATATCTAATTTATCTTTTTCTTTTTGTGAGAAATTCATTAGATTTTGTTTCTCATAAGCCTGAAATGCTATGTCCACCATATCACCATGAGAATCATCTTTAAGAGCCTCATAAGTTTCATTTCCGCTTAATAATTCATCTAATGTTTTTCTTTTTTCTTCTAATAATAAATCTTTAAATTTTTTTAACTTCTTAGCAGTCATTATACCAACCTTTAAGCAATATAGTAACCCAATAAAAAGATATCTTAACGTTTTGAGAATTGGAAACGTTTTCTAGCACCAGATCTTCCGTATTTTTTACGTTCAACTACACGAGAATCTCTAGTAAGGAATCCATTTCTTTTTAAAGTAGTTCTGAAATCCTGACTTTCACCTACTAAAGCCTTAGCGATACCATGTCTTACTGCATCAGCTTGAGCAGAAACACCGCCGCCATGAACATTAGCAAATACATCATATTTTCCAAAATTACCTGTTACTTTCAAAGCATCTTCTACTACTTTAAGAAGTGCTGCTCTATTGCAGAAGTATTCAGCATAATTTTTTCCATTTATTAAAATTTTGCCGCTGCCTAAAGTTATACGAACTCTTGCATTAGCTGTTTTTCTTTTTCCAGTAAAAATAGTTAATTGTTTAGCTGCCATTTTTATCTCCTAATTATATATTTACTACAGTAGGTTTATTAGCTTCATGCGGATGCTCGCTTCCTGCATATACTTTTAACTTCTTAAGATGAAGTCTTCCTAATGGATTATGAGAAAGCATACCTTTTACAGCTATTTTTACCATTCTTTCAGGATTTTTTTCTAATAATTCGCCGTAGCTTATAGCTTTTATACCGCCTGGATAACCTGTATGTCTATAGTGAATTTTTCCTTTCTTTTTATTTCCTGTTAATACTATGTCTTTAGCATTGATGATGATAACATAATCACCATTGTCTAAGTTGTATGCATAGTCTACTTTATGTTTTCCTTTAAGCATATAAGCTGCTCTGCTTGCTACTCTTCCTAATGACTTACCTTTGGCATCTATTATTAGCCAATTTTGCTTTATATCTTTTTGTGATAAAACGTAAGTACTGTTTTTTGTTTTTAATGTTTTTTTATCCATAACATACACACCTTGATTTAACGTTTTAAAAAAATTTGGTAGTTTTTATCTTAAAAATGTAACGGTGCGTAATTATAACATGAATATGCTGTAAAGTCAAATTTAATTTATAAAATTATTTTGACAATTTGAATGCTTGTTTTTAGTTCTATGAGTTTGATTATTTTAAGAGATTTTATTATTCCTATGATTCTTATAAGGTATATAGTGTTTTTTGCTTTGATTATTTTTTTATATTTTTAATTATTTTAAGTATATCATCGATACCAACTATATTTACTATTTTTATAATTTTTTCCAAATCACTTCTTTCTATTTTTTTTAATAAATCAAGATATTTTTTATCTTTTATATTGTTATTTATATCAATTATCTTAGATATATCTTTCATTTTTATTATTTTGATAATTTCTATTAATTTATTTTTTCCTATTATATTTACAATATTTATTATATTACTAATGTTATCTTTAGCTTTGTTAAACATCTTTGTCAACCTTTTTTAGATATTATAATATAAAATACTGTTTATTTCAATATATATGTATTGTTTAATGCTATATTATTTATTATTTTAAATATATATTATCAAGTAATCTAGTAGAGCCGCAGTAGCAGGAGATGAGTATTATTGAATTTTTTGTTGCTATTTCTACATTAGTTAGCGTTTCTTTGTCTGCTATATAAACATATTCTAGTTTAAGCATTTTATGAGGTTTTAAGTTGTTTTTTATTATATCTATTAAATATGATGATTTAGTACCGCCTTTTTTAAACTCTTCTCTTGCCTCTTTGAGAAGTTTATATATTATAGCAGCTTCTTCTTTTTCTCTATCACTTAATAAGCTATTTAAACTGCTTAAAGCCAGCATATTCTCATCTCTTACTATATTGATAGTTTTTAATGCTATATTATAATTCAAATCTTTTATTATTTTTTTTATTATAAATACTTCCTGATAATCATATTCAATAAAATATACATTTGTAGGCGATATTATATTAAAGAGCTTCAATACTGTTGTTATTATGCCTTTATAATATATTGGTCTTGAAATTATATTTAATTTACTGCTTTCTATATTTATATGAATAGCATAATCATCTGGTATCATCTCTTCTACAGATGGTAAAAATAATACATCTGCCTGACATTCTTCTAAAAGTTTTTTATCTTTATCTAAATCCTGAGGATATTTTTCTATATCTTCTACTTTCATAAACTGAAGCGGATTAAGAAATATACTCACAATTACAATATCACATTCTTTTTTGGCTTTTTTTATTAAAGCCGCATGTCCTTCATGCAAAGCTCCCATAGTGGGAATTAAAGCTATAGACTTATTTTTATTGTCATTAATAAATTTATATGCACTTTTTATATTTTTTAATATAGTTAAATACATATATTAATCCATTTTTTTATTCATTTTATCCTGATTTGTCGCAGGTTCATAAAAATACAATGCCAGTATAGTTTGAAGCGGAAACATTATAATAGCTTCAATAAACATACTAAATCTTCTTATAGCATATATAATATCTTTTTTAAGTACAAATACATTCACTATATAAAGTATTTTACTAGCAGCAAATGCAACAAACAATAATATTATTAAAAAATAAGGCAATGTATTTGGTGCCGGTAATATAGTGATATATTTAGGTGTTTCATTATTATTGCAATTAACTATAAAAAGATATATTCCAAATAAATATATAAAAGCAAATATTACATCTAATATAATTGTAATAAGTTCAGCTTTTTTATGTGAAATTTCAGGGTAAAGTAAAGTTCCGCATGATCTGCATTGTTTAGCGTATTTGTCATTCACTGTCTTACAAGATTTACATTTAATAGTTTTAGCCATAGTTCTAGAATAGCTCCTTCATTATTGTCTACATTATCGTAACTATTGTAAAAAAAATAATCATATTTATAAATTATAAAATTGTCAACTATTATAACAATTAAACATATATAATTATCAAATATAAAAAATTATTTATTATAATATTCTACTATATTCAAATAATAATAAAGCTAATAGAAGTGTTTATTTTCTATTAGCTTTATTGATTATTTTAAGTACAAGTTGTATTAATGTCCTGCAGTAGTTATAGTAGTAGTAATTTCTTCTGTAGGATTTGTTGTAGAAGGGATTTTTATAAGTCTCAAGTCAAACATAATCATAAACATACAAGGTAAGAATATGAGTGTAAGCAAAGAAGCAAATAAAAGTCCGTAAGCTAATGCCATAACTATAGGAATAATGATATCTGCTCTACCGCCTATACCATAAGCAGTAGGTAAAAGTCCTACAACTGTAGTAACAGTAGTTAAGAATACCGGACGAAGTCTTTGCTTAGCTCCGTCAACAATAGCCTTAGCAACACCTTTTTTACCGCCTTCAACACCTTCATCTATGATTTTGTTAATCAAGTCAACAAGTATGATACCATTGTTTACAACAACACCAGCCAAACCGATGATACCTACAACCCCCATGAATGATAAAGGCATTCTGTGAATAGCAAATCCCAATAATACACCAATTAAACCGAATGGAATGATTATCATTATCATAATAGGCTGTATAAATCTGTTTAACTGAAGTAATAATACAATATATACGAATATGAATGCCATAGCAAAACTGAAAGCTAATTGTTTTATGGCTTTCATAGTTTCTTTAGCTTCACCGCCGAATTCTAATTTTAAACCTCTATATTGTCTGTTGAAATCTTTAAATCTTTCACTTACTGCAGCCATAACCTGCTGAGAAGTATTTTTACCGTATTCTATTCCAGCAGTGATTGTTATTGTTCTTTGACCATTATAGTGTTTTAATGTAGCAAGTCCGTCAGCTTTTTCTATTGTAGCAAGATTTTTAAGATAAATTAATCTTCCTTGAGAGTTAGGTATTAAAAGATTTTCTAAATACTTAGCATCATAAGTAAACTCATCATCAAATACAACTCTGAAATCTAATTTATTTTCAAGTTCCTGTATATATGTAGCTTCTGTACCATAATATGCAGTTCTTACTTCATTAGCTACAGTTGCTACATTAACACCAAGTTCAGCTATTTTATCATAATCGAACATAACTCTTAATTCTTCTTTACCAACTTTATCATCATCATCTATATTGATAACACCAGGTACTGTAGCTAAGAATTCTTTTATTTCATCTTTAGCCTTTTTAGCAAGTTCAGTATTGTTTCCTACTATTTTAATATCTACAGGATCTCCTGGGTCAATATTTCCTTTTGTGTTCATACTGAATATAGGAACAGTTTGTCTTATATCTGTTTTATCTATTTCCTGATTGATTAAAGCAACAAGTTCATCGGCTGTTCTGTCTCTTTCAGCAGCAGGTACTAAATAAACCATAATACCGGCTAAACTTCCTTTTTCTTCAGAAACAACTTCTTGGTCAACTTGTTTTCCTACAAGTGAGTATAAAGCAACAAGTTCTTCTGGTTTAACTACGCTTGCTACAACATCTTCTATTTTAGCAATTTCTTTAGTTGTAACTTCTTTAGTTGTACCAGTAGGCATTTCTATATTAATAACTATAGTATCAGCACTTGTATCATATATAAGTACAAAGTTTTTGAAACTGTTTTGTGCTAAGAATACTGAAGCTATTAATAAAGCAACGAATGCACCTATAACAATATATCTGACACTTATTAATTTCTCCAATATTGCTCCGAAAGGTATTTTCATTTTATCGAATAAAGCATCTTTATCGAAATCAAGAGGATTTTTAAATTTGCCTTTCTTTTTAGGTTTATAAGATTTATATTTATCTTCTTTATCTTGTAATTGGTTAGGCAAAAGCAAAGTAGCTTGAAGCATACTTACAACAAGAGTAAATATAACGATTTTTGGGAAAAGGTTTAATATTTTACCCATTATACCGCTTATTGTAAGCATAGGGAAAAATGCGGCAACAGTTGTAAGTGTTGAAGCCACTATAGGCATTACAACATCAGATACGGCAAGTCTTGTAGCTTCAAGTCCTTTATATCCTGCCTGCTTAAAGTTGAATATATTTTCAGATACTACTAT
>CASEHG010000407.1 GCA_949287565.1 uncultured Brachyspira sp. | reverse complement strand
CAAATCACAAATCACAAATCACAAATCACAAATCACAAATCACAAATCACAAATCACAAATCACAAATCACAAATCGCAACATAATTATATCATTTGTTTTTATACCATTACCATTTTTTTTGGTGTTGCATAATTTTTTCTAAATATATTATTTTATGATGCTCAATTATTTTATGCTTATAAAAAATAAAAGGAGAAAATTATGAACAAAATTTTAATAATATCTTCAGAATATACAGGACATGGACATAAAAGTGTTCATACAGCTATTATTCAGGGATTTGAAAAGTTGTATAAAGGTAAAATAGAATGTAAAGTAATAAATGGTTTTGTATTAGCAGATAAAAAAATTTCATCATTGGAGAAATTATATAATCCTTGTGTTAAATATTTTCCTGATATGTGGTCAAAATTGTTTTTACTTTCAGATAAAAATGTTCGTTTTTTTAATAAAAATATTTCTAAAAGTATAGAAAAAGAACTAGTTAAGCTTTTAGATGATTATAATCCTGATTTGATATTAAGTGTTCATCCATTATTCAATGGAAGTGTATTAAATATTTTAGAAAAATATGATTACAAAATAAAATTTTATACTTTGATAACAGATATAATAAGTATAAGTCATATATGGCTGGATAGCAGAACAGATAAAATTATAAGCCCATCTCATGAAGGTACAAATTTTATAATAGAAAATGGTATAAACAAAGAAAAAGTTGTAACATTTGGAATGCCGGTTAGAGATAATTTTTCATCTATTTATTCTAATATAGAAGATTTAAGAAAACATACAAATTTTGACGGTAAATTAAGAATTCTTTTATTAAATAATTCTGAAAAATCTTCAAGAATATTCTACATAATAAGAAAGCTTCATGAAAAATATGATTGTGATATTAGTGTTGTATGCGGCAGAAATAAAAATATTTATAAAAGTATAAAACAGAAACTGAAAAATTATAATAAAGATGTTAATTTAATAGGTTATGCTGAAGAATTGTTTAAATTATTTCATAATAATGATATTTTAATAACTAGATGCGGTTCATTATCTGTTGCAGAAGCTATTAATTGTATTATCCCTATAGTATCTATGGGAGCTTTACCCGGTCAGGAAGAAGGAACACCTATATATTTAGAAGAAAATAATTTAGGATGCAGTACTATTTCAACCAATGATATTTTCAATAAGATTGATATGCTTGTGGAAAATGGCAGAGAAAAACTTTTTAAAATTAGAGAGTCGCAGTTTAATTATTACGGCAGAGATGTAAGAGATAAAATAGTTGAATATATTGCTCATGATATTGAAAATAAATAAAATTTTTTTATAATAAAATAAAAACTTATTATAAAGAGGTTTTAGTAAATTGATTAGTAATTCTAAGATGAAAGAGCTGCTTTCAGATATAGATTTATCTTCTATAGAGATTAAAAATTATTATTCTATATTCGAGAGAGAAAATTCTGAAAATGAAAAATATTGGGTTATTAGTAATGAAACAGACTGCACTTTATGCAGCACTTCTTCTGTTGGTACAAATTTAACAGATTTTGAATGGAAAAATAATGAGATATATATTTCAAATAGTGTTAATATAAAAGATGTTTTAAATCCTTCATTGAAGATGTTTATGTCTTTAAAAAGAATTCTTGAAGAAAATTATCCTTATCAGAAATTTGATTTAATATTATCTTTATCAAAAAAAGAAGATGATATTCCTCCAAATGCTAATATAAGATTTTATGCTGTTAGGGATAATTTTAGAATGATAGATATTGAAAATATAGAAAATTACAAATACGAAGCAGTTTTAATAGAAACAGTTAATTAATACTTTAAGTTTTGTATAATTATTTTTTGTATTTTTAATATAATCTATACCTGTATATTAAAAAATGAATTATATATAAAATACACTTGATATTTATTTTAAAAATGTTATAATGTTCTAACAATGGAAGGTTATAAAATAGATTAATGTGATATTCATATTTTTCTATTTTCTTAAAATTAATTAGATAATAGGAGAATCTAAAAATGGCTGAAAAGACAATATGTTTTTGTATGGCAGTAACTGAAGATCAAATTAGAGATGCTATCAAATCAAAAAAGTTAAAAACAGTAGAAGAAGTTTCTAATGCAACTAAAGCCGGTACTGGATGCGGCGGATGTCAAGTTGCTATAAAACAAATATTAGATGAAATGAATAAATAATTTAAAAAATAAAAAATATTATTTTTATATCCCAAAATTATTTAATATATTTATATTGTTAAATAATTAACTTAGATGGAGGTAGGAACATGTGGGAATATACAGATAAAGTAAAGGATCATTTTATAAATCCTAGAAATGTAGGGGAGATAGAAAACCCTGATGCAGAGGCTATGACAGGAAGTATCGTGTGCGGAGATGCACTCAAATTAACATTAAAAATAAATAAAGATACTGAAGTTATAGAAGATGCTAAATTTCAAACATTCGGCTGTGCTTCAGCTATAGCAAGCAGCAGCATATTAACGGAGATGATTAAGGGTAAAACTCTTGATGAAGCTTCAAAAATCACTAACAGAGATATAGCTTTGGAATTAGGCGGTCTTCCAGAGGAGAAAATGCATTGTTCTGTTATGGGAATGGAAACTTTAGAAAAAGCCATTAACAATTACAGAGGAATTGTCACTGAAGATGATGAACATGATGAAGGAGCTATCATTTGTAAATGTTTTGGTATAACAGATACTAAAATAAAAAGAGCAATCAGAGAGAATAACTTAAAAACTGTAGATGAAGTTACTTTCTACACTAAAGCAGGCGGCGGATGCGGAGCTTGTAAAGTTAAGATCGAAGATATACTCAATGAAGAGTTAGCAGAGATGGAGAGAGAAGCTAAAAATGCTCCAATGACTACCGTTCAGAAAATTAAAAAGATTGAGGAAGCTTTGGAAAAAGTTATCAATCCTATGCTTAAAATGGACGGCGGAAGCTGCAGACTTGTAGATGTTGATGGTAATAAAGTTATGATAGAGTTTAAAGGAGCTTGTTCAGCTTGTGCTTCTTCAAAAAATACTTTGAAAGGTTTTGTTGAGCCTAAATTACAGGAACTTGTTTCTAAAGATTTAGAAGTTGTAGGTGTTTGATTGATACGGAGTTGATATATGGAAGAGAAAAAAATAATATATATGGATAATAATGCCACAACTAGAGTATACCCTGAAGTATTGGAGGCTATGCTTCCTTATTTCAAGGATCAGTATTTCAATCCTTCTAGTATGTACAGCCCGGCTGGAGCTGTTCACAAAGAAATGGAGCATGCTAGAGAACAGGTTGCTGATTTTCTTGGATGCGAGCCTATAGAAGTATGTTTTGTTTCATGCGGAAGTGAAGGCGATAATATGGCTATTAGGGGAACTATAGAAGCATATCCTACTAAGAATCATATTATAACTACAAAAATAGAGCATCCTGCAGTTATAGAAACTTGCAAATCTCTAGAGCGACATGGTTATAGAGTTACTTATCTTTCTGTTGATAATGATGGAAATATAAATATTGACGAATTAAAAAATGCCATCAATGAAAATACAGCTATAGTATCTATAATGTATGCTAATAATGAAACAGGTGTTATTTATCCTATAAGAGAAATAGGTCAGATAGTAAAAAATGCAGGAGCAGTATTTCATGTTGATGCTGTTCAGGCTGCTGGTAAATTGCCTCTTAATATGAAAGATGAGCCTTATATTGATATGCTTACAATAGCAGGTCATAAAATACATGCCCCTAAAGGAATTGGAGCCTTGTATATAAAGAACGGTACTAAATTAAGAACTGTTCAAACAGGAGGGCATCAGGAGAGAGGACGCCGTGCCGGTACTGAGAATGTGCCTTATATTATTGGTTTGGGTAAAGCTGCTTCTATGGTTAAGGCTGAACTTCCTAGATTTATGGAGCATACAGCTAAACTTAGAGATACTTTAGAGGCTGAAGTTTTAAAGAGAATAACTGATGTTAAAATAAATGGTAAAGGAGCTAATAGAGTAAGCAATACAGCTAATATTAGTTTCAAAAATATAGAAGGCGAAGCCATACTTCTTTTATTAGACGGATATGGAATTTGTACTTCAAGCGGAAGTGCCTGTTCATCTGGTACATTAGAACCTTCCCCCGTACTTCAAGCTATGGGTGTACCTTTTGAATATGCACATAGTTCTACAAGATTTTCTTTATCATTGGACAATACTATGGAAGAGATAATGTATACCGCTGATGCTATAGAAAAGATTGTAAAAAGATTAAGAGATATATCTCCTTATAGAAATTAAAAATTAATATTTTGAAATTTTTAAATAGCCTGTCATTTATATGACGGGCTTTTTTATGTTAAATAATGCCTTAATATATATAATATTACTATGCAATATTGACAAATAAATATTATTATATATACTTGTTTTCTATACAAAATCTCTTATATTTT
>CASEHG010000406.1 GCA_949287565.1 uncultured Brachyspira sp. | reverse complement strand
ATTAAAACCAATACTTTCTAAAGAAACTTATGCTTTTGTATCTATATTAA
Source organism: uncultured Brachyspira sp. (assembly GCA_949287565.1). GTDB lineage: Bacteria > Spirochaetota > Brachyspiria > Brachyspirales > Brachyspiraceae > Brachyspira. Next base: position 3,772 of record CASEHG010000406.1, on the reverse strand, counting down.
CAGAACATGACAGTATAGATGTACTGCCTGATATTGTTGCTTTGTATAAAGAGATAGCAGATGATTATAGTAATATAGTCAGAGTTCGTATTATTACAGCAAGCGCTATTGATGATAAGACAGTAGAAGATATCATTCAAACGGTTAAATGTTTCTCTAATAATGAGATATCTTATGAGACTGTAGTTGATGAAAATATTATAGGCGGAATAATAGTATATATTGGCTCTGTTGTTTATGATTATAGTATAAAAAAACAAATAGATTTATTGCAAAATAAATTTACCTATGGTAATTAATTAATAAACATTATAGGAGTTATAATATGGATTCTATTGCTGAAAATATTTTAAGTGATCTCAAAAAGGAAGTGCTTAAAGAGGTTACAAGAGAAAAGGCAAGTAGATTTAGCCGTATTGTAAAGAATGAATCTAGTGCCAAGAATTATGCTAAGGCTATGTTTGATATTGCTTCAGATATGGGTAAAATAGAGGCAATTAAAAGCGATTTGAATATTGTATATTCATCTTTGCTTGTCGATAAGGATATATATGATTTTTTTAAATCTAGTTTTATAGACGGACATTTGAGAATGCGTATATTAAAAAAAATATATGCAGATAAGATTTTAGAAGAAATATTTAATCTCATTGCTATCTTGATAGAAAGAGATATGATTAGTATGTTATTTGCAATAATAGTAGAATATGAAAACTTATGCAATGAATATTATAATATAATTGTAGTAAAAATTACAACTGCATCAAATATGACAGATATAGAAGATATGAATAAACTTAAAGATCATATTACAAATATGATATCAGATAAAGACATACATTTTACATTTAATATAGATAAAAATATAATAGGCGGTGTTGTAATAGAAATAGAAGATGTTGTATATGATTATAGTGTGAGAAGACTGCTTACAGAACTAAAATCTTCTATTTCTGAAATTAATTGATACATTTTATATTTGAGGAATTGTTTATGAATATAAAAGCTAGTGAAATTGCAGCAGTTCTTAAAGAAGAGATTAAGAATTATAAAGCTGATTTTACTCCGAATGAAGTAGGAGTAGTTGTAGAGGTTGGAGACGGTATAGCCAGAATCATCGGACTTCCGCATGTTATGGCTAATGAGATGATACTTTTTGAAAGCGGTGCTGTTGGTCTTGCTTTTAACTTGGAAGAAGAAACTATAGGTGCTATAGTTTTAGGTGATTATTACGGAATTAAAGAAGGAAGTAAAGTAAGCAGGCTTAAAAGGATATTAGAAGTACCTGTTGGTGATGTATTACTTGGAAGAGTTGTTAATCCTTTGGGTGTGCCTATAGATGGACATGGAGAAATAACTACTGATAAAAGAAGAGTTATAGAATTTCCTGCTCCCGGTATTGCTGACAGACAGGCAGTAAAACAGCCTCTTCAAACTGGTATTAAAGCTATTGACTCTATGACTCCTATAGGAAGAGGACAAAGACAGCTTATCATAGGCGACAGAGGTACAGGAAAAACTTCAATTGCTCTTGATGCTATAATCAATCAAAAAGGTACAGGCGTTATATGTATTTATGTAGCAATAGGGCAAAAGGCTTCTACAGTTGCCGGAGTTGTTGATACATTAAGACAGCATGGAGCATTAGAATATACTATAGTAGTTGCTGCAACTGCTGCTGATTCTGCTCCGCTTCAATACATAGCTCCTTATGCAGGATGTGCTATGGCAGAATATTTTATGTATGAACAGAAAAAAGATACATTGATTATATATGATGACTTAACTAAACAGGCTAATGCTTACAGACAGATATCATTACTTTTAAGAAGACCTCCTGGAAGGGAAGCTTTTCCGGGTGATGTATTCTATTTGCATTCAAGATTACTTGAAAGAGCTGCAAAACTTAGTGATGAATTGGGAGGAGGTTCTTTAACAGCACTTCCTATAATAGAAACTCAGGATAATGAGGTATCTGCTTATATTCCTACTAATGTTATTTCTATTACTGACGGACAGATATATTTGCTTACTAGTTTGTTTATGAGCGGTGTTCGTCCTGCAATTGATGTAGGTATATCAGTTTCCCGTGTAGGAGGTAATGCTCAGACTAAGGCTATGAAAAAGGTTGCCGGTACTTTAAGACTTGACCTTGCTTCTTACAGATCTTTAGAGGCATTCTCTCAGCTTGGTATTGGACTTGATAAAGCTACTTTGGCACAATTAGACAGAGGTGCTAAAATGGTTGAATTATTGAAACAAAAACAATATAGTCCTATACCTTTTGAAGAACAGGTTATTGTTATATTTGCTGCTACTAAAGGTTTCTTGGATAATATTGAAGTTGACAGAGTTCATGAATTTGAATGGAGACTTCTTCAATATATGAGAGCAGATAAGCAGAATATACTTGATGATATTAGAGAGAAAAAAGATATAGAAGATATGGACGGACTTTATAAAATCATAGAAGAGTTCAAATCTAAGTTCTAATTTTTATATATTATTACATAAATTAGACTTTGGCGATTCTATTGATTTGGGGTTTTTATTATGGCAGAGAAACTTAATGTATTAAAAGCGAGAATTAAAGCTGTATCAAGTACTCATAAAATAACCAAAACTATGGATATGATAGCAAGATCTAGAACAGCTAAAATTTTAACAGTAGAACAAGGTATGCGTCCTTTTACTCAGAAATTAAACAGAATAGTTGAAGATCTTTCGCATTCTGATATGGATCATGTGCATCCTTTGCTTGCTCCAAAAAAGAAAATAAAAAACATAATACTTTTTGTTGTAACTTCTTCAAGAGGATTATGCGGTTCTTATAATACAAAGATTTTTGATGAGGCTATGGAGAGAATCAGACATCATCATAGACATGGAAGAGAGGTTCAGCTTCATGTACTTGGAAAGAAAGGCGAAGTTTATTTTGAAAAGCAGGGCATACCTATAGCTCGTAAATATCCTCGTATAGATGAAGAATCCACTTTTGATGATTGTGCTACTGTAGTTCAGCGTTTCATGCATGAATATGCAGTTGATAATGCTTCTAGGGTAGAGGTTATATATACAAGATATTATACAAGGGTGGTACATATACCAAAAATCAAAAGTTTGATTCCTATGATTCCTGATGAAGAGGATATTGAGGGACATAAAATAAAGAAAAAATTAGAATATGTTATTGAGCCTAATGTAGATGATGTATTAAAGGAAGTTGTTCCTATGGCTATTAAAACATATTTCTATTTTATGCTTACAAGTTCTTTTTTGTCAGAAAATGCTGAAAGGGCTATTGCTATGAGAAATGCTACTGATAATGCCGAAAGATTGTTAACAGATCTTAAAAATAAAGCTAACAGAGCCAGACAGGAACATATTACTAATGAGCTTCTTGATATTATAGGCGGTTCTGAAGCTATATAATTTATTTTGTATATAAAAAATTAAATACCATTCATATATTTATTTTATGGATGGTATTTTTTTATTTTAAATTTTTTAATTTTTGTACAATAATTAGTAATCAGCCGTACACTTTACAGTGCTTCCTTCGTTCGCGTATAAGTGACTATCCATAATATTATATGATATACTGTGTGATTGCCACTACGGATAGTAGTTGACAAAGTTAAAAATTTTTAGTATATACCTAAACAACTATATTTTGTCAATTTTATTTTTTATATTGTTATTATTTTCGGGGACTAGCCCCCGAACCCCCAGTTCTTTTATTGGTATAAAAGAACCAAAACAACTGCATTTT
>CASEHG010000405.1 GCA_949287565.1 uncultured Brachyspira sp. | reverse complement strand
TTTAATTTATAAAATAAATTCTTTATATTAACTATTTATCTATTGCAAAAAGATGTATGTGTTTTATAATATATAAGTAACATAATATATTATAAAAATAAAAAATAATAAGGGGGATGCTTATGAAAAAAATAATTAATGATATAAGTAACATAATATTAGAAGAACTTCAGGGAATGGAAAGAGCATATTCTAATATATTGAAAGTTAATTATAATCCTATATATGTAACAAGAGTTGGTAAAAACAGCAAAGTATCCCTAATTTCAGGTGGAGGTTCTGGGCATGAACCATTACATGCTGGATTTGTCGGATATGGTATGCTAGATGCTGCTTGTCCTGGAGAAATATTTACCTCACCTACTCCAGATCAAATGGAAGAAGCTGCAAAATCCATAAATAATGATAAAGGTGTACTATTTCTAGTAAAAAATTACACAGGCGATGTTATGAATTTCCAAATGGCTGAAGATTTATGTAAAGCTGAAGGTATTGATGCTAGAAGTATTATTATAGATGATGATGTATCAGTAAAAAACAGTTTATACACTACAGGAAGAAGAGGAGTCGGAGCAACTGTATTTTTTGAAAAGATATGCGGTGCTTCTGCTGAAAAAGGAGATGATATAAATAAAGTTTTAGAATATGCTAACTATTGCAAAGAAAATGCACGTTCTATGGGTATGGCTTTAACTTCATGCACTGTTCCTGCTGTTGGCAAACCTACATTTGATATATCTGATAATGAAATAGAAATGGGTATAGGAATACATGGAGAACCTGGAAGAGAAAGAACAAATATAAAAAAATCTTCTGAAATAGCTGAAATAATGATGGAAGCTATATGTTCTGATATACCATACAAAAATGGAGATGAAGTAATTTGTATGGTTAATGGTATGGGAGCTACTCCTTTAATGGAACTTTACATATTATATAATGATGTTGTCAAAATAGCTGATAAAAAAGGAATAAAAATAGTAAGAAACTTAATAGGTAATTATGTTACCTCTATAGATATGGCAGGTGCTTCTATTAGTTTAATGAAAGTAAATGATGATATATTAAAACTTTGGGATTATCCTGTACATACTGCGGCTTTAAGATGGGGTATGTAATTAATTAAATAAATTTATTATTTAGCATAACTAATGATATTGTAAAAATAATAGAACTTCATTAGTTAGATATAAATGCAAGTTTATTATATTAAAAATATTAGATATATATAAAAAATTGTGAGAGTTTACTAAATTTATTTAATTATAAAGCTAGGTATAAAAATTGTAAAAGATAGCATTTGCTAAATACATGCAAAATGAACTAACAATTTTTATTAACAATAATAAAAAATAGTTTTTTTGTTATAATTAGAAAATTAAAAAAGCGAGCCGAAGCACTTTATTTAATTTATTAAGTAAAGGTAAGCATAACAACAATAAAGGAGATATTTTATGTGTAATAATACAAAAATAAAAGAATGGCTTATTAATCTATCTCTTGTATACGATGAAAATAAAGATTATCTTACTCAATTGGATGCTGACATAGGAGATGCTGATCATGGAATAAATATGAGCAGAGGTTTTGGTTTTGTTAGAGATGCTTTAAAAGATAATGATTCTGCAATATCAGCCATATTCAAACAGACAGCTACACTTCTTATAAAAAATGTAGGCGGAGCTTCGGGACCATTGTATGGTACTTTCTTTCTTAATGCCAGCATAGTTTCTGCAAATAAAGAAGAATTAACATTAAAAGATATAACAGAAATTTTTAATAAAGGAATTAATGCCATATCAGCATTGGGAAAATCTAAAGAAGGTGAAAAAACTATGCTTGATACATTGTTTCCTGCATTAAATGCTATGAAAGAAAATAATGAAAGCATAGAAGATTTTAAAAATAAAGTATTAATATCAGCAGAAAATGGAATGAAATCTACTATAGATATGGTTGCTACTAAAGGAAGGGCTAGTTATTTAGCTGAAAGGAGCGTAGGACATCAGGATCCTGGAGCTACTTCTTCATTTATGATGATAAAAGAATTAATAAATATTTTATAAAAAATTATATTAAAAGGAATTAATGTGGTTAGTTTAATATTTGTTTCACATAGTTATAAACTTGCTAAAATTGCAGCTGAATATATAAAAGAAGTTACTAATATAAATAATGTAGATATATCATTTTCAGGCGGAACTGGCGATGATCATAAAGAAATTGGTACAGATGCAGTTGACGTTTTTAATGCTATAGAAAGAGTATATTCCGATGACGGAGTTATAATATTTTGCGATTTAGGAAGTGCTTTGATAAGTTCAGAACTTGCAATATCTATGCTTGATGAAGAAAAATCATCGAATGTCAGAATTACTTCAGCACCTTTCATAGAGGGAGGAATAAATGCTGCAATACAATCTTCATTAGGTAAAAATATAGATGAAGTTATAAATGAATCTCTTGAAAGTCTTACACCAAAAATATCTTATGTAAAAGACAAAGTAGATTATACTATAAACAATGAAGCATTAGATGATATAGAATTTAAAGATTATGTAAAAGGAGAATATAAGATATTATTAGAAAATGGTTTTCATGCAAGACCTGTTTTTATGTTTATCAATTTGATAGCTAACTCAAAAAGTGAAGTATATATTTCTAATAAAACTAAACATAAACCGCCTGTATCTGCTGATAGTATCACTAAAGTAACGTTATTAAATATAGAATATGGAGATGTAATGGAAATATACGCTAAAGGACCCGATGCTGATCAAGTTTTGGAAAGATTTGAATATTTAGTGAATGGAAAATTTGAAACCAAAAAGAAAACTCTTCAGCAAAAAAATATTGATAATAATGCTATTGTAGTTTCAGATGGACATGTAAGCGGTAAAGCCACTTATATGTACTTTGGTATCAATGTAAAAAAAGAATATATAAAAGATCCGCAAGCTGAAAAAGATAAATTTAATCAATCAATAGAAAATGTAAAAAAAGATCTTTTAGAACAAAAAACAATTATAGAAGAAAAAAATCTGCAGAATAATGAATATCTTATATTTGAAACTTATATATCAATGCTTTTTGATGATTATGTTTTAAAAGAAGTATATGATTTAATAGATAACAAAAAATATTCTGCTGCTTATTCTTATAATAAAGTTATGAGAAATATATTCAAAAGTTTTGATTCTTTAGATGACGGATACATAAAAGAAAGAAAATATGATATAGAAGATATACTGCATCAAGTTTTAAAATATTTATTAGATATAAAAATTGATATGCCTGAAGAGGATGATGTAATATTGATAGTAGATAATATATATGCTTCTATTGTAACAGAAATAGGACAAAATATAAAAGGTGTAATTTCTATAAATGGAAGCGCTGTATCTCATGCTGCTATACTTTTAAAATCATTAAATATACCTTATGTTATATATGATTCTGCTATGCAGCTAAAAGGAAAAGATATAGTTATAGATACAAAAAATGAAGAAGGAAAAATTATTTATTAAAAAAAATAATAGCTTTTACTATAATAATTTTATATTGTTTTATAAACATATTACGGGTATATAATTTTATATAAAATTTGGAAAAGACAATGAATTTCAACACTATCATCATAGTTGTAATAGTAGCTATAGTAATATTATGGCCTATTATGAAAAAAATAACTAAAAATATAAAAATAGAAAGCTCAGAAAATATACATATAGCTTGTTTATACGGTGATCTTTCAAAAATTAAGAGATTAATAGCATCTGGTGTTAATATTAATTCAAAAGATTTCAGCAATAAAACTCCTTTAATGTATGCTGCTGAAGACGGAGCTATAGAAACTATTGAATACCTTATCAAAAACGGTGCTAATGTAAATGACATAGACGTAAGAGGAGATACAGCTTTAATAATAGCCGTAAAAAATAATAATATTAAAGCATCTCAAATGCTTATAGAAAATGGTGCTGATTTAAGAATAAAAAATGAAGATAATAAAGATGCTCTTAACATAGCTCAAGATTTGGGATGCAAAGAAATTGCTGACTTTATAGAAAATAAAAGAGAAGATATATAAAATACCTTCTCTAATATTAAAATTCTATTTATTAATTATTATTATTGCTCCTTGTTATATTTGTAGATCCGCATATTGGACAATGGGATACTGAATCTTCAATTATATCATCAATTTGAGAAATATCATCATCTTCTGATATATTAATTTCTTTATCATCCACTGCCCAGAAATTAGAACAATCTTTGCAGTAGAAATGTATTAAATATTCTCTATAGGTTGGATAATTACCTTCTATTTTTCTATATCCATCTATAATGTTATGAGCCATAGTTCCTCCTTTTACTGTATCTTAAAAAAATTTAATATTTTTTTACAAAAAGTCAATATTTTTTTTGTAAATTATTTTTTATAAATATTTTTTTATATAAAAATTATAATCAAAATTTATTGAAATTGTAAAAAATCAATATTCTTTATAAACATTTTTTTACATAAAAAAAATATATAAGTTTTAATTACTACAAAAGTATTTCAAAATAGGAGAAGCGTATGACAAAAAAATTAAAACTTTTCATATCTATCGCATCTTTAATGATGCTTTCGAGTTTAATTTTAGCAGCAGAGGATATGGCTATACAAGCTAATCAATTACCTCAAAATGCTCAAACTTTTGTAAAAACTAATTTCCCAAATGATCAAATAGTTTATGCTGAACAGGACAGACAATCATACAAAGTAGAATTATCTAGCGGTGTAGAAATTGATTTTGACAGACAGGGAAATTGGACTGATGTATCTGGAAATAATAGACCTATACCTACTAAATTTATACCTACAGCAGTATTAAATGGTGTACAATCAAAATATCCTCAGATTGAAGTTATGGAAATAAGTAAAGAATATAACAGCTATAAATTAAAATTATCAAATAACAGAGAAGTTTATGTATCTAATAACGGACAAATAACAGGCGATAAATTAGATTAATAGCATAAAATTATTAAAAAAGCCGGTATATATTCAAAATATGCCGGCTTTTTATTTATTAAAAAATATTTACAAAATATAAAAATATTTACTTTTTATTTACTTTTTAATATTTTAAGTAAATTTTATTGAAAAATATTGTAAAATAACTTGACAATTAGTTTTTTATGTACTATCATATCAGTATAACAAAAAATAAAAGGAGTTATTTTATGAGAAAACACTTCAAACAAATTATTTTAGCGGCATTTATAATGATGCTGTCTGTAGTTAGTGCTTTTGCTGCTGATATGGCAATACAAGCAAATCAGCTTCCAAAAAATGCACAGGATTTTATAAAAGCTAATTTTGCAAATGATCAAATAGTTTATGCTGAGCAAGATAGACAATCATACAAAGTAGAATTAGCCAGCGGTATAGAAATTGATTTTGACAGACAAGGAAATTGGACTGATGTAGCTGGAAATAATCAGCCAATAAACACTAAATTTATACCTTCTAATATTATGAAAGCTGTAGAAGCAAAATATCCTCAAGTACCTGTATTAGAAATAAGCAAAGAATATTTAAGCTACAAATTAAAATTAGGAAATAACAGAGAAGTTTATATTGATAACAATGGTAAAATTGTAGGAGATAAATTAGACTAATAGCAAAGTAAAAAATAAAGACTGGTAATTATTTATCAGTCCTTATTTTTATAATAAATCAATTATTTATACATTCATAAAAATACTTTTTACCTCTGAATAAATCCTGAGATAATATTCTTTGAGCATTGTTCTCTTTATATGATAAACTGTTTCTGTCTATTTCAAGCCTAATTAGTTTTCCATTATCATTAGTATAAAAAGAATTATAAAACCTTATAATACCATCTGTCTTATCTTTATATAATAATGATATTATAGAATTTGTATAATTAGCACCTGTATTTACCGCAACAAACATAGGAATATTCTCTGGAGGAAATCCATTTTCTTCAAATTTAAAATATCCATTAGTACCATTCCATATTAGTAAAGGAGAAATATCATAAGAATCAAAGAAACATTCCTTTATTGAATCATCTATAGCTGAATTATGTATGATAGTTTTTAAATATGGATATAAATGATCATGTTTAAATATTATTAAAGCATCAGGATATTTTTCTAATATAATATTTTTTGTATCTATTATATCTTTAGCAGTTAATGCAGAATTCTCCATTGTTTCAACTAATACAGGTATATCTCTTTTATCTATTTTATCCATAAAGCTTTTATTGTTTTCGTATACATCTAAATCATTTTCAACATGACTTCCGGCATGTCCCATAAATGTAAATCCTGTTACAAATATAGGTTTATCAAAATCATGAGTGTTAATATAATTTTTTATATTTGTAAGTCCCAATTTAAATATAACTTCATCTATACCTATATTGGGAAACAATGCATCAAGATAATATGTTACATCCGATTCCTCTAAAGCTATGGTATGATATCCATTCTCCTTCATCAAATAAGGCAAAGCTGTATATATAGGAGTTTTTTGTTTCTTAGGAAATATAGGTGAAGTTCCTGTGAGTCCTGAAGTTCTAGCGAATAAACTTCCGTAACCATCATTAGGTCCTACTTTAGTAGAATTGCTTGCCCATTCTCTGTATTCTTTAGGAAAAGGGTCTTTATCCATCAAAGGAAGAAAATGTTCATAATCATAAAAAGATTCTAAAAATATTACAAATACATCCCTCTTTTTATCGCAATCATAAGAAAGCATCAAATGCGATAAATCTCTTTTACTCTGCGCTTCCTTTAATATATTAACTGCTTCTTGTACACTTTCTATATCTGAATCTACTTTCATAAATTTATCATAAGAAATTCTATAACTTATAGTATTAATGATACCATACTTATTGGCTATATTAATATAATCAACATATATAGAGTCCATTTTTATATTTCTAAAAAATGATATATAAGTTACAGCAGCAACTATTAAAGTCATTATAACAGCTTTCTTAACATTTACTCTATACATTTTAATCAATCTATATATAAAATATAAAGCATAAGCAAATAAAAGCCCAAAATATAAAGTAGTAGCAGATATTGTTATGATTTTCATATATAAAGGAAGTACCTCTATAAGTGAAGGATATAAATCTGGCATATCAGTAAAAAATAAAGGTTTGGCTTCTATAGTGATTCCAAGTGGTTCTATAGCAAAAAAAGAAAATACAGCAACTATTATAAAAAAGTAAGAAATATAATTATTTTTGTCAGATAGTATATACGATATTATAGAAAATAAATAAATATACAATATATCAATAATACTGAAATTCACTTTCATTACTGAAAACATTGGAAATAATAACTGTGTTATAGAATAATAAAGTAAAACTATTAATAATAAAGAAATTAAATAAAAACTATTATTTTTAAATTTTGTATTTTTCATATATAAGTCCATAAAAATAAAAATATTAACTAGATATTATATAATATATATTTTTTTATACAATTATTTATTATTTTATTTTTTATTGATAAAAAATATAATATAAAGATTCATTATATAGATTAATTTCTTTCTCTTCCTATATAAAACAAATCTTTTTTTGAATAACTTTTATAAAGATTCATTATTTGAAGCATTAATCCTATTTCTATACAGTTTTCATCTACATCGAATAATCCATTATGTGCTTTATGAGTTATTCCTTTCTTTTCATTTCTTGAACCAACATAAAAAAATGCTCCAGGTTTATTCTGAACAAAAAAAGAAAAATCTTCAGCACCTAAAGAAGGATTTAATTCTAATATTTTATTTTCACCCAAAAACTCAAAAGCATTCTCTCTTATAATATTCGATGCATCTTTCCAATTCACAAGACTTGCAAAATAAACAGTTTCTATAAACTCAGCATCTCCGTCAAAAGAATTAGCTGCAAACTTTATAATCTTTTTTATTCTTGACTTTACTTTATCCATAATGCTTTCTTTTAAAGCTCTTATAGTACCAGTTATTTCAACATAATCGCATATTATATTTGTAGCTGTTCCGCCATGAATTGTACCAACTGTAATAACTGCACTATCCTCTGCTGCTATATTCCTGCTTATTACAGTTTGTAAATCATTTATTATTTTTGATGCAATAACTATAGCATCTACTCCTCCAGAAGGATTAGCACCATGACTGCTTTTTCCATAAACTTTTATTATAAAATCTAAGCAGCTAGCATTAACTATATTATTATTTATTTGTATACATCCAATATCAGCATTAGATGAAACATGAAGCCCGTATATAACATTGACATTTTCTAATGCATTATCTTTTATCATGCGTAAAGCCCCGCCAGTAGTTTCTTCTGCAGGCTGAAATATTAATCTCACATTACAAGGAGGTATAATCTTTTCTTTATTTTCATTATTATTTGAAAATATATTTGCTATACCCATATTAATAGCCGTATGCACATCATGTCCGCAGGCATGGCAAACACCTTTATTTTTAGAAGAATAATCACAATGTTTTAAATCTTCTATAGGAAGTGCATCGATATCTGCCCTAAAAGCAACAGTAAAACTTTTATCAATGCCTTCAATATCAGCTATAATACCTGTACCTGCCACTTTTGTTCTATGCTTTATATTATGAAATGTTAAATATTTAGATACTATATCCATAGTTCTAAACTCTTCATTTGATAATTCAGGATGAGAATGTATATCCTCTCTTATTTTTATTAATTCTTTTTTTATACTTTTTATTTTATTTTGTATTAAATCTAATTCTTTCATAATATAACTTTTTACTAATTAATTTATTATATTGAAAAAATACCGCTTAAAAACTTACCTACTCCATCTTCTTCATTTGAAAGAGCAATATAATCAGATTTTCTCTTTACTTCTTCTTCTGCATTAGCCATAGCAACACCAATACCAGCATATTCAATCATTTCAATATCATTCAAATTATCGCCAAAAGCAATTGTATTTTTTATATCTATACCCTTTTTATTACAAATCCATTTCAAAGCATTACCTTTACTTACATCTTTACATATTACTTCTAATAATGTTTCGCCTGAAAAACAAGAATTAACATCAAAATTAGAATCTATATCAATTTTTAATTTATTTAAAATTTCTCTATTTCCAAAAATGATTATCTTATCAAATCTGTAATCTTCAATATTCTCTATACCAACGGTAATTTCTCTTGTTTTTTCAATTTGTATATATGATTTTATATGAAAGTCATCTCTTGATACTATATACTTTAAATCATCAAAGAAATGCAAACATACATCATATTTTTCTGCTAATTTGATAATGCCTTTCGATATATCTTCTTCTAGTCTTTTTCTGTACAAAATATTTCCATTAGAATCTATAATATTAGAACCATTCGTAACAATAGAATAATTGCTATTACATAAAATATCATTATACTTTTTTATTCCGTCAAATCCTCTTCCGCTTGATAATACAAGTTCTATTTTATAATCATTAATAAGTGTTTTTAATATTTCTTGATTGAATTTTGAAATTTCTTTATTGTTATTTAGTAAAGTTCCGTCTAAATCTGTAGCTATTAATTTTATTTTATCTTTTGAAATATCTGAAATATCCATTATATTATCCTTAAATACAAATGCTATAGTAAAAAAATGATTGTACTTTTATTTATTATAATATATAATAAAATATATGAATATTCAATATTTTTATAAAAATTCGGGCTTAAATCTACAAGCCAAGCCAAGCCAAGCCAAGCCAA
>CASEHG010000404.1 GCA_949287565.1 uncultured Brachyspira sp. | reverse complement strand
TCAAATAAAAATGCTGGTACTAAAAAAAAATTATATTTGATATTTTGTGATGATATGAAAGGTAAAACATTAATATTATTTTTAGACATAAATCTTAAATCCTTAAATTAGTATAAAGACATTTTAAATCAAAAAAAAAATAAAAAAAGGGCTTAAATGTATAAAATAAAAGCCCTTAACTAATTAAAAATTTAAGACAACAGAATACTAACACAAACATATATAATTACAACTTATAATCATTTTTGAAATACATATTTTAAAATTAATAAAATACTTAAAATATCAATCTACTTTAATCTACTATAGATTAAAAAAACACCATTATTTGAAGCGTACAGCCTTTATATAAAGACTTTTAATACATCATATACATAAATGTATATTTATATAAAAATAATCAAATACAATGTTTATCTATATCTGATAATTTGTTATAAAAATCATTAAAGCAACTTTTATAATCAATGTTAGTTGCCTCTCTATTCATTAAATAAAAAGACATAGCATTTTTGTATTTGACAAAATAATTATATTTTGTTTTTCTGTTTTTCTCATTGAATGAATATGCATCTTTTTTAAGAAGTTCGTAATTATCTTTATACTGGAAATATAAAGCCTGCCCCAGCATATAAGTTTCAAAATCTTTATTTGAATTAAACTTGTTGTTATTCGCTTTATTATCAATCATCGTAAAAAAATCTTTTTGCTTTTTATTAAAGTATTTATTAAATCTATCATAGACAATATTTTTATTTGAGTTTAACAAGTCGTTAAACTTAATACAATTAAAATCATCAGCTTTAACATCAAAATACTTTTTAATCATTTTATGCTTATTAAATGATATTTCGTATCTTAAAATATTATTACTGTTTTTTGCTATCAATAAATCTGAGTATTCTTTGAAAGAATGATAATTAACATCGTTCGATAATTCTATTAAATCATTATATTTTGAATACAATTTATCACGGCTTTTTTTGGAAGTATGGAAATACAAAGTTTCATTGTTTACAAAGTCTTTATGTATTCGCTTTAATGTTCTATTCGGATATAAGATTTTTGAAAGTGTTATTAAAGTATCTTTAATCGAATAATTATCTAATTTGATATTTTTAGTATAATCTAATTTCCTAACATTCGATTTATAAAAAACATCATCATTTAATTTTATAACTTCTTGAAGTGAATTAATCAAATAATCTACAACATAATTATAATTGCTTTTAGTGATATTATTTAAATAATTTTCTTTCAAAGTCTTAGCATTAAAATTGATGATTAAATCGTACGAAGTAGAACTATTTATAATATCTTTACTGTGATTTTCTTTAACTTCAAGTAAAGATAATTTTTCAAGTCCACACACTTTATTTTTTATATAACTAGACAAATTATAAGATTTTATATGCAGTTTATATTTTGAATTATTTTTAATATCAAATACATTTTTGATTTTTTCTGAGTAGTCAAAATTATTATAATCTTTCACAATATCATCGAACTTTATATTATTTTGTACTAAGCTATAATTTAATGACACAGTATCAAAACTAGATATACAACTTTTTTGATTTTGAATATTGCTATTTTCAAGTGATTTTGTTATATTATTCATATAGCTTTAAGCCCTTTATATTTAGTTTGAACACCTAAAATATAAGGGCTTTTTTTATATCTTTCAAGTCTCCAAAAATCAAAAAAATACTGTATAAAACTAGCTAAAAAATCATACTCAAAAATGATGATGTGTAAAATTTTTACACAACGACCCTATTAATTAATAAGCACTTCGTGTCGTTGTTGCTTTTTACTATATTTTAATACATTACTGTATAAACTAAAAATCAAAAATTGACATTCACGTGTCACCTTTTAAAAACTAAAAGTAAGCATAAAAATATTTGATAATAGCTTATAAGCTAACGCACCAGCAACAAAGATTTTAATTTTTTTTAAGTCTTTTAAGCTGGTTTGTTAATAAGCCTCTCGGAAAGCAAACTAATATTTTATTATAAAATTATGAGAGGCAACTATAAAGTCAAAAATACTTGTTTATTTTAAGTCATTGAGGCAAAAATAATACCCTCTAAAACGCTTGTATTTGCCCCACACAAAGACTTTTTATATAAAAACAATAAAACATCTAGTACAATAAAAAAAAGCCTTAAAATAAGGCTTTAAGAATGAATAAAGAAAAACAAAAAAGATAATTCTTAATAGTTGCCTTTCAGTATGAGAAATCAAAAAATAAAAGACATTCCGAAAGGCTTTACTAACAAGCCGACATCATAAGCAA
Organism: uncultured Brachyspira sp.; assembly: GCA_949287565.1. Classification (GTDB taxonomy): domain Bacteria; phylum Spirochaetota; class Brachyspiria; order Brachyspirales; family Brachyspiraceae; genus Brachyspira. The sequence goes on along the minus strand of CASEHG010000404.1, from coordinate 840 downwards.
GCAAATATTAAAAGACATTATTGTCGGTGCGTTAGTCTATAAATTTTCAAAATAAATAACGCCACTTTTTGAGAATAAAAAAAACGCTTTAATAAATATAATATTCTCTCTCTCTCTTTTTATTTTTTTAAAAGTTTATTAATAGTTATATTATAGCTTTATTATATATATTATATTATTAGTAATTTTTTACTATACCTTTAAATAATATTAGAATACTCCTATAACAATTTATAAATATACTTATAGTAAAATAAGCATATATATATAATAAAAAATAAATATACCTATAGTAATTTAATCATATATGTATATGAATAAATAATAAATATGTATATCATAATAAAACTATACTCTATAGTAATTTTTTGCTATAAGTATAGACAAAAAAATCAAAGCTGAGACATAATTTTATTATAAAGACTATTACATTCTAAATTAATATAACTTTTATTAAGATATATTTTTCTGTCGTCATTATCTTTTCTACTTCCAGTAGTATAAATTAAATTATTTTTAATTAATTTAGAAATTGATTTACTTATTGTACTACTGCTTTTATTTAATAATTCACCTATTTGCTTATTTGAAGCATAACAAAAAGTATCTGAAATATCTTTTTTATTTTTTTTCATATCACTTTTTATATAAAGATATATAACAGCATAAACAAACTTATCTAATTCGGATATATCAAAATCAAATAAAAATGCTGGTACTAAAAAAAAATTATATTTGATATTTTGTGATGATATGAAAGGTAAAACATTAATATTATTTTTAGACATAAATCTTAAATCCTTAAATTAGTATAAAGACATTTTAAATCAAAAAAAAAAT
>CASEHG010000403.1 GCA_949287565.1 uncultured Brachyspira sp. | reverse complement strand
ATTTACTATCTGAATATAATTTATTATCTTTATTATTCATAATTAAATATCTCCTTTATAATTTTTTATTTTTTATTTTCAAAGTAATGTGTTATGAGATATATTAAAGTATTTCTTTTCATATTTATTTCTGATATATATATTACAATAGGTTCATCATTATTTATTTTGTTTTCTAATAAACTATTTTCTTCTTTCAAATAAATATATATAAATGTTTTTGAAAAAAGTATTTCTCTAATATCTGCCCATTTAATAAATATATTTTGATTTTTTAATAAAACATAATAAGCTATGCCGTTTTCATCTAATGTGATTATAGGTTTTCTAGATTTTAACCATTGCATGATAAAAGTTAAAATACATATACTAAAAAGTATTAATATAAAAATACTTATAATTTCTTCTTTAAACTCTTTTCTATTGATAAATATAAATATACCCATAACAATGAAAATTAAAGATGCGAATATTAGTATAGATAATTTTTTTTTATTTACATATATTTCAATTTCAGGGAAAGAGTCATTATCATTAATTAGTGTTTCATTATTATTTAATTCTTTATTATTTAGTTCTTCATTCATAAAATAATACCGCCTATAATTGATTTATATATCAAATATTATAATAATTCAATAGGCAGTTATTATATATCATATGAATATTAAGACTAAAAATATAAAAAAATTAATAAATTTTTGATATTGTTTATATTATATAGCTTTTACAATATCATCAATATTTCTTGTTCTTGAGCTTTTGCAATATGGACATTTTTGTTTATTAAGTTTTATTATAAGTAAATTTATAGTATGCTTTTTTCTTCTTACAGTGAATCTTCTTTTGCATTTTTTGCATTGATAAAAATAAGGCGGTTCATCTAAACGCATGTAAAATATCCTATTTGTTAGTTATAAATTATATATGTAGTTTTATTATCGTAAAACTTTAAATTTTATTGAGGGTTAATATTATGGTATAATACTAATAGTTTAACAACCCTCGAATAACTTTTTATTCCGTCATCTTGGCTATTTGCTTTAAGATATGTATCATTAACTTTTTGGCTTACCTTTGAAAGATTTCCCATATACTGCTGCCAAAACTCATAATATTTTTTTATCTCTTCTTTGGTATCGCTATTTAAATTCGACATCAAATGAGCATAATTTTCATCTCTTTTTAATGCTCCCAAAACATAAAGAAGTGCCTCAAAATTACCTGAATATCTTACAAATGGATCTGTATGTTTAGAGCAGGCTACATATGATATAAAGTTAGCCTCATCTTCATAAGCTATTCCTATTTGATGAGCCATTTCATGTCCTATTGTAAAAGGTATTGATATGCTTGGAATAAGTATATTTACATTTGCCTCAGAGGTAAAAGGAGAATATATTCCTGTTATTTGAAGATGTAAAAACAATTTCGATATCATTATTGGCTTTGTTTTTGAATAATGCATATTTAAAAACTCAAAATCCTCAAATACTTTATTATATTCAGATTCTATCATTCTATTTAAAGCCTGATAATTGGTATTAACTTCTTTATACTTCATTTCATCTTTTATACTGTTTATATTTTTTATAAGAGTATCAGCTAATAAATATATATCATCATTATTTATTTCTCTTGGCGGATAATTTTCTATTAAAGGTACTCTATGATAATTTAATCCCCATACCAAAAGAAATATTATATATATAACAATCATAGAGCAGGCTAATATATATAAAAAATTTAATGCAGTTTTTGATTTATCTGCTAATGATTTTATATCAGCATTGAAAAAAGATTTTTTAAAAGCTATTACAATAAAAATTATAACTGCTATTATAAATAAAAAAAGCAGTATTTCGCCCAATGAAAAACTAAAATTTGAAGATAGGCGGTTCATAGTGCCAGCAATATTTTTGTATATTAATCTGGAATAATAATTTTCTACAAAGTTTTTGGAAAATGTTACTATTTTTAGTATAATAACAACAAATATAAGAGATAATATCAAAGTAATTTTTATTTTCATAAGTAATTATTATTATACTAAAAAGTAAAAAATTGTAAAGGTATGTATATTATTTCATTTTTTTGATGTCAGCATCTAATTTCTTTTTCCAAAGATCATACATTTTCTTTTTCTCTTCGGATTCTTCATTTTCATTTAAATATACATGTATTCTTCTTAGAGAAGCTATGATATTTAAAGCCATTTTCATATCATCTAATCTTTTATCTTGAAGTTCATATTTAGTTCTATATTGTTCAGCTGCAGAAGCCAATAATTTTTTTACTAGCTCCATCATTTTTACTCTAAATTTATATCCTTCCAATTCAGGACTCAATTCTTTAATATAAGTTTTGAAGTCTATCATATTTTTGGCTATAGTAGCAAATCTAGCTTCTATTTCTATGAAATTTTGGAGCCATTTAGAATTCTCGCCATAACAATATTTGAAATAGTCTATAACATATCCGAATGAACATATAAATTTATATTTCCATTCATCAGATAATTTATCTTTAAAATATTCATGCATTTCTTCGTTTAAAGATAGAGAATCATCTGTATGGTTTCCGAATACTTCTTCCAAAAGCATAATTGCTTTGTTAATGTATCTTCTTCCATCATTAAGCTGATTATCAGAACGAACATCTATAAATTCTATAGCTATATAACAAGTGGTTGCAATATAAGAAGATGCCTGAATATATAATACAGCCGCTTCTATTTTTTTAGCAGCTATTTCAAAATTATCTTCCAAAGTAAGCAAATCTTTTTCTACTTTTACTAATTTTGATTCTATTCCTGCAAGCAAATTTTTATATTTATTTTGCATCCTAGTGCAATCAGCTTTTGCAGCTTCACTTATTTTAGCCATATTTCATCTCCACTTAATTATTATCGGAAAATGATTTTTAATTATTTAAATTAACAGGTATGGAAACAAAAAAAGTTGTTATTTTAGATGGACTATTAACACTTTTTATAACCATACTTCCGCCATGTGCTTCTACTATTCTTTTAGAAATAGCAAGTCCTATACCAACTCCATGACTCTTTGTTGTAAAGAATGGAGTAAATACTTTTTCAGCTAATTCAGGTTCTATATATGAATTAGTATTTTCTACTATGATGTCTATGATTGATTCTCTGTATGCATTATCATCAAATATTACGCTTATAATTGAGTCTTCATCACCTTCGTTTATAGCATCTATAGCATTGATTATGAGATTGAATATAACTTCATTCATTCTGTCATAATCCCATTTTACAACATCTTCTTTAGTGATTTTTACAGCATAGAATTTAATATTTTTTCCGCTTTTTTTGATATATTCATTTGATAAAATAGTGAGATATTTAATCATATCGTCTATTTTTATATTGTCCACTTCCAGATTAATGCTTTTTGCAAATGATAAATTCCTTCTCAAATAATTTTCTAAATTTTCAACCTCATTAGCTATTATTTGGGCATAGTTTTTAATATTTTCTTCTTTACTAACCTTTACAAGCCTATTAGCAAATCCTGCAATAGGTACTATGAAGTTTCTAAGATTATGAGCCATAGAAGAACTCATCTCTCCTATGATAGCTAAACTTTTCAAATCTAATAAAGTTTTTTCAGCAGCTTTTAAAGCATTATTATTTTTTTCTATTTCATTATAAAGATATGAATACTCTAAAGCTACAGCAGCCTGCCTTCCGAACATTTTCAAATAATCCAAGTCGTCTTCAGGTATAGGCTTTCCATTATAAGAATTATCAACCACTACCATACCTATACAATTTGTAGCATTCATTATAGGTATTATAGCAAAAGGACAGTATCCGAATATATCAGTATATTGTTTTATTTGTTCAACTTCAGGCTTATCAGTATTTGTTATATTTATACTGTTCTTATTATTGAATACATCAAAGAATAATTTACAGTTTTCATTATTTGGTATAACAGTGTTTAAGAATTTCTGATTTAAATCCCAAGAATCTTCCATACTTCTTTTATCAAAAGAAAGCATTAGTTTTTCTCTAAGGGCATATTTATCTAGTTTTTGCATATTACTCCAAATCATAGCTGCTTCTTGAGCATTAGTAGGAGCTACGCACATTCTTCCTCTAAATACATTGAATTCTTTATCATAAAGAAAAGCAAATGCTCTGTTAAAAGCAAATACATCTCCTATTGTAGCTATTGTTAAAAGTAGGAATAATATATCCTCTGTTTTTGAACGTTCCAATAAAATATTACTTATATCATATAATGTGTTTAAACGAGACATATGTTTCATATTCTTTTCATTTGCCTTGCTTAATTCCACAATATTATAATGCTCTGAAATTCTACTTGCTATATTAGCTAGAAGCGGATTAAATAAGTTAACATCGTTTGAATCAAAATCTCCAAGAGGATTAACAGCATCCGGTATTTTATCTATGACAACTATATATCCTATACAATTATTTTTAGCAGGTATTCTATTGAATAGTACAGATCTATTTATAACGCCTTTAAATCTTTCATAGTATTTATTGTTTGCTGTATTATTTATAAAGAATATGCCTTTATCCCAAAATTCAGTTATGTAATCATCATTCTCAAATATTGAATAATCAAAATTATCCGGAAATCCATAGCTAGACCTTGTATATAATTCTCCATTTTCTCTTCTTAGTCTTATAAATGCTTTATTAGCTGTGAAAATATTAGCAATATCATTTGCTAATTGATTTAAATTATTCTCAAAATCATCAACATCGCTTAATTTCAAATATAATTCTCTAAGCAATTTTAATTGTTTATCTCTTTCTTTATATGTTACGCTTTGAAGTACATTATTTGCATATACAGCAAAGTGTCCTATAACATTTTTTATTTCATCAATTATAGAGTTGTAGAATTCTATTTTATTTTCTCTATTTCTAAAAACCACAACTCCAATAGGATTTGCATAGAAAAATATAGGAAGTACAAACATAGATGAATAATTTGAAAATACTTCCATATTTGTATGATTGATATTTTCACCTACATAAATTTTTTGATCATATAATACATCTTTACAATGATTGGCAGATATCGGAAAATCAACTTTACATACATAGTATCTGTCTATTCCATATACGCCCCTAAGTATAAGATAATCCCCTTTAGGAAAATACACTTCTCCGCAATCAAAACCGTAGTACTGACAAGTTTTTTCTAAGAATAAATCTACAACTCTATCTATTTCATTGGTGTTTTCAGCATAAAGCAGTCCCATAGATAAATCTGAAAAAAAACTGTCTATAGATTTTCTCTCTTCCATAAAATAAACTTCCTATAATTTTATATCCAATACATTTTCATTATAAAGCGAATATTTTTAGCTGATACGGTAATATATCTATAGTTTCTGTAATATTTTCTATTTTGTTTTCAAATGATATATCTTCTTTTATTCCGTATTCTTTTGTATCTAATTGTCTAGTTTTAGAAGTTATATTAACTATAATTAAGAGCTTATCATTTTCATCTAAACTATATTTATAGAACTTTCTAAAAGGATCTTTTTCTTTTTTTTCTTTATAATTTCTTTCTTGCTCTTCATAATATTCATGATGTTCATGATATTCATAATGAGTATCGGTTTCTTTTTTTAATTTTTCTAGTTTCTTTTTTTCTTCTATATCAATAGAAACTATTTTACCGCAATTAGCAAGTATAGGATTATTTTTTATATAATTAGTGATATCTTTTATATATTCACTCAAATCATAGTTTATATTTTCATAATCTTTTTCATTTCCGCCCACAACATTGCATCTTTTTAAGAATCCGAACTCATCACCTGAAGTTATCATCCACATATCGCATACTATTGCTGTAAACAAAAAAGTTTGTTTTACTCTCCAAATATTTCCGTCATATTCTTCAATAACTCTTCTAGTGTCATGATTACTTGGGAATGCTATTTGTTTGCATTTTTCTCTTGCAAGATCATACTGCTCTATAAACCATTCTCCTTCATAATCCCACCATTTAGCACTGCTTGCTACATAATCAAAACCTGCATTTATAAGTTTTTTAGTATCTTCCATAGAGCAGCCTAAACTTTCAGCAAAGAATATAACTTCATTATTTATTTTTTTAGCGTTATCTATTAAATATTTCCATAATTCTTTAGGAACTTTATATGCAGCATCGCATCTGAATCCGCTGAATCCTAAATCAAGATTATGTTTTATTAAATCATTCCAGTAATACCATATAGGATTTAATATTTCATTATTATTTATCTCATGATTATTTTCTTCACTGTTATCTTTATTATCGGTGTTTTCTTCCTCATCTTTTTCATTGGGATCTCTTTTATTGTTGAACATAGCTAAATCGCCCCATTCAACCCATTTACCATTATCCCAAGCTCCAGGAGATTGCAAAGCCCCGTCTTTGGTTTTATACCATTCAAAATGTTCATTAGTCAGATTACAGTCTTTTGATGAATGATTAATAACTAAATCTATCATTACTTTTATATTTTTATTATTACAATAGGCAATGAAATCCTTAATCTCTTTTTCAGCAATTTCTTGTTCACAGCTAGTGAAGAAAGCAGGGTTATATTTATAATAATATTTTGTAGCGTATAGACTTCCGCTAAATCCGGGATATGTTATAGGATTAATGTATACCCATTCAAATCCCATATTATTAATCCTATCAATATGGCTATACCAATTTTTTATATGCCCTAGAAGCGGCGGAAATAAATTATATCCAGATGTTTTCATCTCTTTATTATATATAATAAATAAAAAAAAACAACTTTTTACTATATTTTTGTTTGTTTAAGAGCCATAGATATTGCACATTTTTGGTTTAAAAAAAGAAGGTATTCCTTATAATTTAAATAAGCACAAATAAACAAAAAGGAATACCTATGAAACAATATAAT
>CASEHG010000402.1 GCA_949287565.1 uncultured Brachyspira sp. | reverse complement strand
TTTCTCTAAATCTCCGCTGTATTCAAAATGTCCTCTGCCTTCATATCTCTCGCTTACATTGCCTTGTAAATCTCTTCCTGCTGACATTCCGTCTGTTGTATTTGCTGTCATTGGATATACTTTAGGTAATGCAAGTTTTCCTACTTCTTTATCATTTACTAATAATGCAGCTTCTCCTGAATCCTTACCTGTTTTAGTGTATTTAACTTTTATAACTAACTCACCTAAAAGCAAAGGCTCATTTACTTCTATATGATATTTCGCGTCATCGTATATATATTCATAATTTAATTTATTATTGATGATATATAATGAATATCCGCCATAATGATTACCGAATGCCAATAATACGCCTTCCTCTGATTCTGATTTTCTATTTAAATATGCTGTTATATCATAAGAACGGTTCAATGCTGTAGGTATAGCCGATATATTAACATTTATACTTGATGTATTTGGGTATAATGTTAAAGAGTTTTTCTTTTCTATATTCGCACTTAATTGCTTAGCTATTAGTTCAACATGAACTCTGTCATCAAGAGGATTAACTCCGTATTTTTCTGCCTCTTTATCCCATAAGTTTTTCATCTCTTTTAATTTGCTTTCATTTTCTTTTGAAATATCTTTAAGCTGAGAGAAATCAGTATTCAAATCATAAAGAGCAAAATTATCATTATCAAAACTATCACCTTTTTTATGAGAAATTGACAAGAAGTATCCTTTATCATATAAGCCCCTATTTCCGTAAAGTTCAAAATACTGAGTGGTTCTTTTAGTATCAGCATTTGCATCATTGAAAGTAGGAACTAAACTATATCCATGCAAAGGCATTTGTTCTATACCATCAACTGTTTTAGGTTCTTTTATGCCTGTAATATCCAATACAGTTTTTGCTATATCTGTAACGAAACTAAATTGTGTTCTTATGCTTCCGTTTTGTGATTTATCAATACCATTAGGATAATGTATTATTAAAGGTACTCTTATACCGCCTAAATAATTTGCACTTTCTTTATAATATCTAAATGGAGTAGCAGAAACTTGTGCCCAGCCTTGAGGATAATTAGGTGCTAATTTAGAAAATTCATTTATTCTTTTAACATCTTTTTCTATATCTGACATAATACCATTTTTTATATTAACAGTATTCAAAGTTCCTGTAGCCTTTCCAGATGGTGAAGGTCCATTATCAGCTATTAAGAATATTACAGTATTATCAAGCTCTCCCATATCTTCCAATGCTTTTATTAATCTTCCTATTTGTACATCAGTATGTTCTATGAAAGCGGCATAATGTTTTTCATATTCTATAAATAATCTTTTTGTATCTTCATTAAGTTCATTCCAAGGCTTAACATTCTCATTTAATGGAGAGAGTTCCGCATCCATTGGTACTATACCTAATTCTTTTTGCTTCTTTAATCTTTCTTCTCTTATTTTATCCCAGCCAACATTATAAACATTCTCATACTTCTTAACATATTCTTCCGGTACCTGATGAGGAGAATGAGCTGCACCTGTTGCATAGTAAAGCATAAAAGGTTTTTCTTTTGATATTGATTTATGGCTTTTAATATAATAAATAGCTCTGTCTGTAATATCTTCTGTCAAATGATAATTATCATCATACACAGTATCAATATGAGTATTTCCGTCAACAAGTTCAGGATTAAATTGATCAGTTTCTCCGTCCATAAATCCGTAAAACTTATCGAATCCTCTTCCTAAAGGCCAATTATTATAAGGTCCTATGCTGCTGGTTTCCCATAAAGGAGCCACATGCCATTTACCTACTGCATAAGTATTATAATTATTATCTTTAAGTACTCTTGGTGTTAAAGCTGCTGTATTTGTTATTTGTGCTGTAGAATGAGGAGCATCTAAAGTATAATTAGCAAGTCTTCCCATACCTACAGAATGAGAATTTCTTCCGCTTAAAAGTGCTGCTCTTGTAGGCGAACTTAAAGGAGTAACACAAAAATTATTATAACGAAGTCCGTTTTCTGCTAGCTTATCTATATTAGGTGTGCTTATTTCTGAACCGTAACAGCCTAAGTCCGAAAAGCCCATATCATCTATAACTATATAAACAATATTGGGCTTTTCTATATCCTTACTAGCTAAAACCATACTATTATCAGACGATCTATCATCATTATTACAGCTTACACTTATCATTGATGAGCTTAATGCACCTGCAAATAATAATGACTTAGAAAAAATATTATCTTTATTCATAAATATTAATAAACCTCCAAAACTAATATTATATAAGAATATATGTTCCGAACAATATTTCTAATATTATACAATATAGCTGTATTTTGTCAATTGTTCTGAAATAAATTTCTAAAATTTAAGTATAAATTTATTAATATTTATGAAATTGATTAAATGAATAATAATTTATAAAATAAAATTATTTAAGATATACTAAAAATTTTGAAATTTTCCAAAAAGTATTTTTTAAGTTTTTTGTTTGTGGTGGCTTTGCCCCACACACCTACTTCTTTTATTGGTATAAAAGAACCTTATATCCTCGACAGGCTCGGATACGCTTCGCGAACAACTGCATTTTTAACCAAAAACTGGG
>CASEHG010000401.1 GCA_949287565.1 uncultured Brachyspira sp. | reverse complement strand
CTATTGATGATGAAGCGTCATATAAGGTTATAAGATTTTTGCATGAGAAGTTTGGCGGTACTGTAGAAATAGCAAATGATAATTATATAATATCTGTAAAATCAAAAGACGGCAATGATATACTTCCTTTTAGAGTGGATAAAAAAATAAATATAGAAGAAATAGAAACTGTAAAAGATATTATACAAATAAACAAAATGACTCCTAATGCAGAAACTACTGAAATTGTAGCAAATACCATTAACAAAGAATTTGAAGAAGTAACAGCTTATGCCAATATTAGAACAGTTGATATAGTAAAGCATACTGTTAATAAAGCTAATGGAGTAGATTTTGTGTATAAACTTTTAAAAAATAATAATCAGACTATAGATAAAATATTGGTTGCAGGCGACTCTAATAATGATATAGAAATGATAAAAAGATATGATGGTTATGCACAAATTAATGCAAATGATAGAATAAAGGCTATAACAAATAAATATTTTAATTTTATTTCTGACATCATTTACAAAGAATTATAACTATTGCTTTAAATACCATATTAGGGTATAATCAAACAAAACATATAAAGGAGTATTTATGTGAGGAATATTTTGTATAATCGGTCTGATTATAGCAGGTATAGTAAGTTTATTCGATAAATTAAGAGGAAATAAAGAATAACCCCGGATTATTTTAATAAATAAAACGGGGCTTTTTTATTCTTTAATTATTTAATTAAATGAAAAATAAATTATGCTGCCTGATAAACTAATTTTCCATCTATATAAGTTTTTAATACTTTAGTTTTAGTAATATCTGTAGGAACTATCTCAAGTATATTTTGATCCAATATTATAAAATCTGCTTTCTTTCCTACTTTTATAGAACCTAAACTATCTTCAGCAAAATTCTGATAAGCTCCATTTATTGTAGCACAGTCCATCATCTGTTCAACAGTAACTATTTGATCTGCTCCAAGTAAAGAAGCAGGCTCTCCATCCAAATTCATTCTTGTAGAAGCAAACTGTATTGCATCCAAAGGTTTAGGTGATATTGTTACAGGATAATCGCTTGCAACTGATACTACACATCCAGCATCAAATAAGTCTTTCATAGGATATTCTTTATTAGCTCTTTCTTCTCCTAAATAAGGAACTTCTAATTCATAAAAATATCCTTTTTCTTTAAAGAACCAATATGGATTTGTAACAGCAACTATATTTAATTCTCCCATTCTTTTTATATCATCTTTATTAACTAATTGTAAATGAGTTATAGCATGTCTTTTGTTAGTTTCCCCTGTAGTGTCTTTTAAATATTCAAAAGCATCTATAACTTGTCTAGCAGCTGCATCTCCTATAGAATGTACATGAATTTGTAAACCTAACTTTTGAGCATTAAGATATACATCATTTAAAGAATCTTGTTCCCAAAGTTTATAACCTTTAAATCCTTTGTCTGATGCATAATCATCAAGTAAATAAGCTGTTTTACCTTCTACTACACCATCTGCAAATATTTTCAAAGTTGTCATTTTGAATTTATTTCCGTTTACATCTTTTCTAAGCTGAGATATTTTATCAAATTTTTCTTTATAGTTATCTGTATTATATAAGCTGTATCCAACAAAGAAATTTAATTTTAATTCATTATTCTTATCAAGTTCATTTAAAGCTGTAAAAAAATTATCAGAAGGCCCAACTGTATTAATACCAGGCTCAAAAACGGATGTTATTCCATATGACAATACTTCATCTTGATATGCAAGTATTGCATTTTTATATTCATCTACTCCAAAATCTGGAATTTTTTGAGTAATTAAATCTGCTGCTTTTTCTCTGAATGTTCCTGTAGGTTCTTTAGTTACAGGATCTCTTTCTATAACTCCGCCTTCAACATCTGGAGTATCAGCATTAACTCCTGCTATTTCCATAGCTTTTGAATTAACCCATACGGCATGACCATCTTCAGAAGTCATAACTATAGGTATTTCTGATGTTATATTATCAAGTACATCTTTTGTAGGGCCTGTTACAGGAGCATATCCATTATTCCAGCCTCTTCCTCTTAACACAGTTACATTTTTATTTTTTTCATAGAAATCCCTGATATTATTAACATAATCATCTACTGATTTACCAGAATATAACTGCACTTGATATAATCTTAAAAGTCCGCCTTTAGCTGTGTGAGCATGGGCTTCAAAAAAACTAGGCATTGCCATACCGCTTTCTAAATTAATAACTTCGGTATTATCACCTATAAACTCTTTTACCCCTTCTTCGTCCCCAACATATTGATATACACCATCTTTAATAGCAATAGCATTTACTATTTTTTTATCCGCCTCAGATGTGTATATTGTACCCGTTATTACAGTGTCAGCATATTTACTGCCGCCATTACAACCGATTACAATAAAAGATAAAATTAGTAAAATGATTGGTAATAATGTTTTTTTGTTCACTTTTTGTAAACTCCTTTAAATTAAATTTTTTAAAATGAGACATAATTTTATATTAATTAAATACTATATACAATAATCAATATATAATTTTTTTGACTTTTTATTAAAAAAATTTAATTTTTATATAGTTTTGTATTAAATGAACAATAATTAAATAAATTCAGAATGATTTTTTAGCTAAAAGTAAATATATATTTAATGTTAATTTGAGTATTTTTCTAATAATTCATCTATTAATTTTATTTTATCTTTATTTTTTATATGATAGAATTTACCTATTGTGGTAGGAAAATAATCTTCCTCTTTTAATTTATATATTTTCACTTTGGCAGCTATTACCCAATCTGAAATATTAACTCTATCAATTTCATTTTTATTAAATTTAATATTGAACTTATCAAGAGAATCTGAATCAGTCAAAGCCTCAGCAATAGCAACTGCAGTTAAACCATCTGCTATCATTATTCTAGTACCTTTTAAAAATTTCTTTTCTTTTACTTTTTCTGCACCTGCTTTCACTTCAGCAAATACAATATTATGCTTATAGAATATATCCAAAAGTTTAATATCTCCATGCTCCCCTCTTCTACTTCCAAACTTCACATACTGCATATCATTCTCCTTAAAACTAACAATTCTTAATATTTTCACAAACAAGAAATCTATCTTTCCCGCTTAAATCTTTTTTCACCGATACATTTTTTATATCAAGAAAATTGCATATATTAATCAATGCATCTCCCTGATCATAGCCTATTTCAAAAAAGAAAGCTCCATTATCTTTTAAATATTTTTCTATAATACTTAAAAAACTCTTATAAAAATCAAGTCCGTCATAACCTGAATACAATGCATTTTGAGGCTCAAACTCCAAATCTTTTTGAATAGAATCTTTATCTCTTAAAGGCACATAAGGAGCATTTGAAACTATTATATCAAATTTATTTTCGGGTGAAAAAATTAAAGCATCAGCATTTATTATATTTATAATTTTTTCATCGCCTAATATATTTAATGCATTTTTCTTTATAACTTGAAAAGCTCCATTACTAATTTCAATAGCTGTAATATCAATGTTTTTATTTTGCTCTAAAAATAATTTTTTTAATGTTATGGGTATATTTCCGCTTCCTGAACCTATATCGCATACTGAAATATTATCTTTATCTTCTGTATAATCCAACACAAAATCAATAAGCTCTTCGGTTTCCGGTCTTGGTATAAGCACATTATTATCAACATAAAAATCGAATCCATAAAACTCTTTCTTATTTATGATATAAGATAAAGGCTCATAATTTAATCGTCTTTTCATAAGACTATCTATTTTATTTATATCACTCTCTGTAAGCTCTCTCAAACCTTCTGATATTAATTTTATTTTACTAATATTTAAAGCATGCATTATAATAGTTTGTGCCTCAATATATGATACTTTATAATTATCATTGATTTTTTCTAATTGTTTAGAGTAATTGATTATTGCTTGATTTATATTCATATTCAAATTAATTATTCAAAAAATCTTCTCTTTTAGGTGTAAAAGTATCTAATAATTTACCTTTCTTAATGCATTTACAGCCATGACTCATGTTTTTAGCAAAATGCAAACTATCTCCTGCTTTGCATAAATATTCTTCCCCATTAACTGTAAACTCAAACTCTCCGTCTATAATATATGTAATTTGCTCATGCTCATTATGAGAATGAGTTTCAGCTATAGCTCCTTCATCAAATTCCATATAAACAGTCATTAAATTATCAGAATAAGCTAATATTCTTCTTTTAAGTCCATTTCCTAAATTCTGTAAATTAGTTTTATTAAAATCTTGATACATTGATATAATTCCTTCTATAAGTTATGGATAATAATATATAATAATTTAAATAAAAAAGATATATATTAAAAGTTATAATATTGCTTTAATAACAAAAAACTACACATTTAAAACATAATATATGCTATACATATAATAATTATTGTTGCATAATATCAAAAAAATAATATTATTAATATATGAAACATGATTTAAAATCTGATTTGGATAAATTAACAAATAGAGGAATGGCATTAGATGATGATATCAATATGCTTAAAAATTATTCTTTAGAAAAACTTATTGATTGTTTGAATAATGATAATGCCATAATAAGAACATCGGCTTCTATCAATCTGATGCCTTATATAAATGAAGATAATGTACAAAATGAATTATTAATGCAATTATCTGAAGAAAAAAGTTTGTATACTAAAATAGCAATTTGTGAAACTCTTCAACATGGAAATATTGATACTGCAGAAAAAATGACTGAATATCTTGGCATAATAGGAAATAATCAATATAAAAAATTACCAAAAAAAATATCATCAAAAAAATCGTACCCTCTGCCTAGAGATATAATAGCAAGAACTTTATCCAAAATGGACATAAGCATTGTACCTGCATTAATAAAAATACTAAAAAGTAATAATTTAATAAAAATTTATGAAGCTGTAGATGCTTTCGGATATATATGTTTTTACAATAAAACTTTACAAAACGAAAAAAACTTGGAATACATAATAAAATTAATGAACAAATATAAAGGTGATAAACTTCTTGTATGGAAATGTATAACTTGCCTATCTGCATTTAATCTTGATAAAAGCAAAGAAATACTAAATAGTTTTATAAATAAAGATAGTAAAGATATTTTATCATTAAAGGCTAAAAGATCTTTGTCTATACTAAATAAAAAAACTAAATAGAAATTATCTAACATATAAACACTTGATAGATTAACAATTTCAATGTATTATCTTATATTAAAAATCTGCTATATAAAAATAATTAATAATTTTTTAAGGAAAATATATGACTTATCCAGAATTTTTCACGCCTTATGTGTTTCCGCCTAATATACCAATACTAGGTGCTATAAGATGGTATGGGCTTATGTATATTGTAGGCATTTTAGTATCATGCATAATTTTATATTTTGTTCAAAAAAGGGGTTGGATAAAATTCAATCTTAATGAAAAAAACGG